>JAJQCI010000154.1 GCA_021202835.1 Clostridiales bacterium
ATTTAACCCCGTAAATTCCATTTTTTCCATTATTCGCTAAGAAATTTTTCAATAACCGGGTTAAAATCCTCCGGTTTCTTTTTGGAAACAAAATGGTCGCCGCCGTTTATAACCTCAAGCTTTGCATTGGGAAGATTCTTAAAAATCTTGTTTGTGGGGCTTTTTCTTATAAGATCCTTGCTTCCGACCACAACCAAAGTCTCAGCCTTGATTTTCGAAAGGTCCTCCGGGGCAATATAAGGCTCGTTAACCATAAGCCCCAAATATTCCTTATTTAAATTGGCCATCTGGGGGTTTAGATAGCTTGCAAACCTGTTTATCTGATAAGTCACAAACACGGGAACCTGAAATGTAAGCTTAACTCCCCAGGGGTTTATGTTTCCGCCGTAAAGCACAAGTTTTTCAAGCATGTCATTGTGCTTAAGGGCAAAATACATGGCAATGCTCGCTCCGTCTGAAAAACCCAAAAGATTAAACCTGTAAAAGCCGAAATTCATAACAATGTTATATAAATCGTCGGCCATAACCGTAAGGCTTAAATTACCCTTTCCGAAGGATGACTCTCCGTGGCCCCTGCTGTCTATGGCAAGAATTTTAAAATTCTTCTTAAAATATTCAATCTGAGGGTCAAAATAGTGAAGATTTCCAGAATTTCCGTGTATCAAAACCAAAACACGTTCGTTTTCTTCTCCGTAAATTTCATAATGTATCTTTGCACTTCCCGAGGGTATAAAACCTTCTGTCATTTGTCTTCACTCCCAAAACCGCTGATTCCTTTTTTTCTTAAAAGCTCCTTAATAGAAGCGTCATAATATTTCAAGTGACTCAAAAGCCTGTTTTCCGCATTCAAAAAGTTTGCGCAGACAGGTGTTCTCAAAAGATCAAAATAAATCGTCGAAGCATGGTGGCGAAGACCGAAGTCTTCCTCACCGTTCTTCTCTTTTTCGTTTATTTTAATATGCAGCTTTTGAAATTCTTTTATTTTGGCCCAGCCCTCACGGTCGGCCTCAGCCGCCGCGTTGGCGTTTATATAGTCGTTTAAAACAGTACTTGTTTCAAATTCCCTGCATACATTTGCAATGCTGTTATAAAGATTACTCATAATTTATTCTCCCTGCGCAAAACACGACTTACACTGACTAAATATTTATGTCCATAATTATGGGCAGTATCATAGGGCTTCTCTTTGTTTTCTTCCAAATATAGTCCTTAAGGGTGTCTTTAATAAGCCCCTTAATGTAGGTCCATTCGGTTATATGTCTTTCTTCACAGGTGTCAAGGGCTTCTCTGACTACCTCTCTGGCTCCCTCCATAAGAGCCTCCGACTCTCTTACATATACAAAGCCTCTTGAAATGATGTCCGGCCCGGTGATGACCGTTCCGCTGTCTCTGGCCATAGCCACAACAACAATCATAAGGCCGTCCTGCGATAAATGGCGCCTGTCTCTTATAACAATGTTTCCTACGTCGCCTACGCCCAAACCGTCAACAAAAACCTGGCCTGTGGGCACACTGCCTGCGATTCTGGCCTTGCTTTTGTCAAGCTCCAAAACATCGCCCAAGCCCAAAACAAAAACGTTTTTCTTGTTCATCCCCAAATCTTCAGCAAGCTTTGCGTGGGTTTTAAGCATTTTAAATTCACCATGAACGGGCACAAAAAACTTAGGCCTCACGAGGCTGTGAAGAAGCTTTATTTCCTCCTGTCTGGCGTGGCCGGAAACATGAACATCCATTATTCCCTCGTAAATAACCTCGGCGCCCTTTTTAAGAAGGTCGTTTATAAGCTTAACAACAGCCTTTTCGTTTCCCGGTATGGGTGAAGCGCTTATTATTATTTTGTCGCCGGGTTTAACGTCAACCTGCTTGTGGTCACTCTGGGCTATTCTGGAAAGGGCCGACATGGTTTCACCCTGTGACCCTGTCATAACGATTACAACCCTGTGGTCTTCATAACGTCTTACCTCGGTAATATCTATAAGGGTATTTGGGGGCGGCGTCATATAGCCCAGTTCTATGGCCGTTTTAACAACGTTAGACATACTCCTGCCTATAACGGCCACCTTTCTGTTGTATTTATAGGCAGAGTTCATAATCTGCTGAATTCTGTGAACATTTGATGAAAATGTAGCAACCATTATTCTGTTTTCGGGGGTTTCGCTGAAAATCTGGTCAAACTTAGCCCCCACCGATTTTTCGCTTAGGGTATAGCCGGGCAGCTCAACGTTTGTACTTTCGCACAAAAACAAGAGGACTCCTTCACCCCCAAGCTCCGCAAAACGTTTTAAGTTTATTATTTCTCCGTCAATGGGAGTATAGTCAACCTTAAAGTCTCCCGAATGGATAACGACCCCTACGGGAGTTTTTATTGCCAAAGCCGCCGAATCGGCGATGCTGTGGTTTGTGTGTATAAATTCGACCTTGAAATTTCTGCCCAGATGAACCGTTTCCCCTGCATTTACACAGTGTCTGTCTACATTGTTTATTATGCCGTGTTCTTTAAGCTTAGACTCAACAAGCCCTATTGTAAGCCTCGTTCCGTAAATGGGAATGTTAATTTCCTTCAAAAAATAAGGCAGTGCTCCGATATGGTCCTCATGGCCGTGGGTTAAAACAATGCCCTTTAGCTTATTCTCTATTTTATGGCAATAGGAAAAATCGGGTATCACAAGGTCTATACCCAACATATCATCTTCGGGAAAGGCAACGCCGCAGTCAACAATTATGGCTTCTTCTCCGTACTCAAAAAGCGTCATATTTTTCCCGATTTCATTTAATCCGCCTAAGGGAATCACCTTAAGCTTTCCGGTTTTTTTAGTAACCAAAACTACACCTCCGTTATTTTACTGTTATAAAATTATTTCATAATCGTCGTCTTCTCCGCTCATTAAAACCGCCACACGGGCATATTCGTTTTCATCATCAACAAATTCGAACGAAATTTCTTTTTCGTCGTCTTTAACCTCTTTTATAATATAAGCCTCAGGCTCTTCATTGTCATAGTCGTCCGCCGCAACTACAAGAAGATATTTAACCTTATTTTCTTCTGCGGCGTCAATAACGAAAAATTCAGTACTTACGCCGTCGTCATCTGTCATAACGATGGTTTGAAGTGTATCCTTTTCATTATAATCGTCAGCCATTATGATTCTTCCTCCCCACTGTTTGAAATTTTGTCAAGGTAGGTTTGCAAAATAATAACAGCAGCCTGTTCATCGATAATTTCTTTTCTTCTGCTTCTTTTCACGCCCACTGAAGCCATAGCCCTCTCAGCCTGAACGCTGGTGAGCCTTTCGTCTTGAAGACAAACCTTAACCTTTTTAAATGTTCTTTCAAGTCTTTCCTTAAATTTAAGAGTTTTTTCACATCTCTCGGAAAGGCTTCCGTCCATATTTTTCGGAAAACCCAAGACAATTATACCTATATCGTATTTTTTTATTAAATCACCTATACGGTGAACATTTGCCTTAAGATTTTCCTCTCTGTCTCTTCTAAGTGTTTCAACCCCGAAGGCAATATTCCCCTCGGCACTGCTTACAGAAACCCCTATTGTTTTTGAACCGTAGTCGAGCCCCAAAATACGCATATATTATTTTCCTATGGTCTTTTTAAGATAGGTTGAAACTATTTCCTCCAAAAGCTCGTCTCTTTCAAGCTTGCTTATTAAGCTTCTGGCATTGTTGTGGCCAGTAATATAGGTAGGGTCACCGGAAAGAATATAGCCTACAATCTGATTTACAGGGTTATAGCCTTTTTCCTTAAGCGCCTTATAAACATGGGCAATAATAACGCTGGCTTCAGAGCTTTCTCCCCTGTCAACCTGAT
>JAJQCI010000115.1 GCA_021202835.1 Clostridiales bacterium
TCATCATAGGAATTAACCTTTGACTTAATATTAAACAGAGAACCCACTTTATTTATAGAATATATAAATTTATCGGGATTATTTTCCAAAATGCCTTTTGCCGCCATATTTAAATAACCGCCGAATTCTTTGTTTCTCGCAGCTGTGCCTTTTTTTGAACACTCGACAAGCAGTTTGCAGTAACGCTCATTTTCAGCCTTTGCCTGTTTTGAAATTTCTTCTATAACCTCACGTCTTTCTCTTGAAATTTTTTCACATTTAAAGGCTTCGAGAGTTCCCTCATACAAAACCGAGCTTGCGGTATAGCCCACCATACTGCCTACAAATCCGCCGACAACAGTCCCTGCCGCTGTTCCCACAATAGGAACTGCACTTCCTATTGTTCCGCCGAAAGCCGCCCCTACAGTCGCCGCATAGCTTGAAGCAATAATGCCGGTGCCTTTTTCTCCCAGCTGTTCCAAAAGTTCAATCTCGTCGATTTCACCCTTGGCATATTGGGTAAGGCTTTTGCCTGTTTCGACAACGGCGGCAGCCGCCATAGTCGGAAAGGAGGTTGTTCCCAGTTTTCTGATTACATCGTTTTCAGATGAGTGCATAGCTGTTTTTAAAGCTGTTCCCACAGCCCCCATGCCATAGGCAACTATACCGGACTTCGCTGTAGTGTCTGCTACATCTTTAACAGCTTCTTCCGGTGTTTTTTCACCGACAGCCACTTTGTAAATGTTTTGACCTATGGACATAGAACCGCTTATAACAAAGGCTCCCTTGGCAGCAGCTATTCCGGCAGTATTGGCATCTTTGGCAATCTCTTTAACAACAAACTTTTCGGGATTAAGCCTTGCTTCAATAGCTTCTGCTGTTGCAGCCTTAGATTTTACAACCTGTTTTCCCGCTTTTTCATAGCTTTCGGCAAGTTTCCTTTTATTGGAGGCTTCGACAAGCTTGCCTCTTTTTTTTAACTCAAGAGCTTGTTTTCTTAAAGCTTCGGCTTGTTCGTTTGCATACTTTACAGCTCCTTCGTACTGCTCTTCGGGCATACCTATGGGTCTGTCGGAATACTTTTTCCATTTGTCATTTTTGACAATATTCTCTATAACCTTATATCTGCCCTTGCCGTCAATACCGTAAAATTTCATCTGCATACCACTGCCGGGAATTATAACGCCGTTTTCGTCAACTCTCACAAGATCGTCAACAGGGTCATTTGTCATACCCAGCCCATCGGTTGTTCTTACTCTTGTTTTATCGCCCTTTAATATAGCTTCTTTGTTCTCCCTTGCTTCTTCAATAAGTTCAGCGGAAAAACCGGCTTGAGATTTGACAACCTTCTGCTGTTGGGCCGCATCTCCGTTTCCTTGGCTGTAATTGCTGATTTGCTTTAAGCTTCTGCCTTCAAATGATAATTCATTTCCGGCAGAATCATATCTTTTGCCACTATAAGCCTGTATTATTTGACTTGCTCCTTCGCCATACCTTTGGACAAGCTCGGTTTGAGCAGCACTTACAACTATATCCCTTTTTGACTTGTCCTTTTTTACGCCCACAAAAATCAACTCCGTCTTAAGGCTTCATTATTCGCCATTTACTCTTTTTCTCTCTTTTATGGCATCATATCTTATACTGTTAAAGAGACTTACAACTCTTTCCTTTCCCTCATCTGAAAGCGAATTTACACATCCTAAATAATAATTTCCGGCATATATACTGTTATCTCTTTTAAGATAAACTTCATTACAACAGCTGAGTTTATCATATGTAGTAAAATTTGTTACGTCTGAATAAGGTGCTCTGGCAAATATACCTCTGTATGTTATTATAAAACCTTCAGAGCCGTCGTGCCAAAAAGAATCATCATAAGCTAAATAAACAACATCGTCATTTCTTATAGCTAATTTTCTTTCAAGCTTATCTGTGTCTTTAAATCTTGAAGAGCTTTCTGCCGATTTGAAATATTTACAGTCCATGTGCAAATTATGTTCAAATGTTCTTTCTGTTGGATTTTTGTTTAATTCAACTGTTTTTACAGCTTCACTTATTGCAAATAATCCCTTTAATACATCTGATAAATCCATGATAATCCTCCTTAAAAGTTATAGTAAATTTTATTATTTATACCATAATTTAGAGTTATTGTTATAAGTATAGCATCTTTCGTTTAAGATTTTTCTTACTGCATTTGCTCTGCCTAACTTTACACTTACCTTTGATGAACCATACTTTTTTCCGCACAGTATTTTTTCATATTCATCCATAAGCCACTCGTCGCTTTTGTATGAATATTCACTCATAACCTTCTTTTCCAACTCCATAGCTTCAGCGCCTGTTCTTGAGACACCGTCACAAATGCCTTTACCTATATCACCTAATACATCAAAAAAGCCCATTGTAATCCTCCTTAAAAGTTATAATAAATTTATAAAGTGTTACCTTCTCTTTACTTCTTCTTTGAGTTTTCGCTTCAAGTCTTTGGAAATGGGATAGTTTTCTATTTTAGCTAAAATAGATTTTTTGCTTTCGCCGTTTTTATACAGATTTTTTATAACCTGTGTAAACAAAGCATCAAAGCCATACTTCGTTAAAGCAGAAGCTATGGTTGATGACATAAGCAGAAAGCTGACACCACCCACCATTCCCATAGGACCGCCCAGTGACGAAAGAGCCATTGTAATTGCCGCTGCGCCGAAATAACCGGCAGCGTTTGCCGAGCTTAAAGCCAAGATGAACGCTAATGCCGGTACGCCTCTGCCGGCCAACTGTGCAGCAATTTTTTCCAATGGTAAGGTTCCCTTTGTGGGCTGTTCCTTTTTGCCGAACATAATTTTTTCCTCCTTTGCTGAATCAATATAAAATTTTTATATTATTTCCCTGACTTCTCAGCTACATATCAATACCCTTGCCGAAAACCTCGGCGGTAAGTACAGTGCCGGTTTCGTCTTGGGAGATTATTCTTGCTGTGGGCAGCCTGTCCAAAATCGATTCTACGAAATCGCCTGTGTATTTAAAGGTGATTTTTTGAAGTTTGCCGCCGTACATAAACTGAATACGTTTTCGGAATTCGCCTTCCTCGAATCTGTCCTTGTAGGGAATATGAAAGGTTTCATTAAGGATTTTCAGCTTTTGTATTCTGTCTATGCGATAGATGGTGGGGAAGGAGTCATTTAGAACATCGAAGTCCTTTTTGACTTCTTCATCATCTATGAAGGCTGTCAGGTAGAAATAGTATTCCGAAAACATAATGGCAAGGGGTTTCAGCTTACGCCTGACTACCGCTTTGTCTTTGGTTCGGAGGTAGTCTATTTCTATATATTTGGTTTTCCTTATCGCCTGTCCCAACTCCCACATTGTGTCTATGAAGACCTTGCCGTGATGGGGCTCTATGTAGTGAAATTCCTCATTGCTTATCAAATCTCTTACAAGCCGCTGATTTTCCTTGGGAACACACATTTCTATGAGCTTGTCCAGCATATTCTGCATTTCCGGCTTGGTAAAGGCTCGGCTGTCCAAAAGGATTTTGCAGATTGCCAAAATTTCGCTGTTTGTCAGCTTTGAGTTGTAAATTCTTTCGAGATAATAGCCTTTTGCCTTGCGGTCGTAAACTATATTGTCAACAGAGCCGCAGCGGCTGTTAGTGCTGATATAGCTTCTTATTTCATCAATGTCCCGCTGAATTGTCCTTTCATTGACGCCGCAGTGGAGTGCTTCGTCCTTTTTATTTATGACCTCACCGTCCATAAACCGCCTGTATATTTCAAGTATCCTGCTCAATC
>JAJQCI010000146.1:0-2803 GCA_021202835.1 Clostridiales bacterium
ATCGTTAAGTACAATATCTGCTCACCCACATAACCACCCCCTTTCGGGGGAGAAACAACCGCCCGTAAGGCTTCGCAGCCTTTACGTTTTCAATTATTCTCTTGTACAGGTAAAATTCCGGGGCATTTTCAATAGTGTTTTTCAATTATTTAAATGAAATTCGGCCGAAGTAAAGAGATTTTTGAGGAGATTTGCGAAGAAAATTTTAATTTAAGGTTGACAGACGGCAAAAATGATTATATAATTATAAGGCGAAGTGCTTACGGAAAGTGCTTCGCCAGACATTTTGATATAAACTTTCTCGTGCGAACCGGGGAGATAGCGGTGCCCTGTAACCCACAATCCGCTGCAGTGGGGGGATTTGCCTCTTCCCGAGGCAGGTTGACTGAGGGTCTGCCTTATGTAAGTGGTGTTGACGAATGAGTCTTACGCAACAGGACTTTGCGAACCGTGTCAGGTCTTGACGGAAGCAGCACTAAGTAAAGCCACCTGTGTGTTGTGAGGCAGCTTGTTCCGAGCTAACTGCATAAGTAACGCCTTGGCCGGCTTGTCGAAGGAGAGGTGCACGGGATTTTTTAAGCAGTACAACTGCCTGAGTTTAGGCGGCATTATGGCTATTATTCTCGAATAAAGATATAAAAAGCCGTGCTTGCCGTCTGTATTTTTGTATGCGGATGTGAGGATATGGAATATACCGCTCTTTACAGGAAGCTGCGCCCCAAAAGGTTTTCGGGCGTCTGCGGCCAGGAGCATATAACAAAAACCCTTAAAAACCAGTTAATTTCCCACAGAGTGAGCCACGCTTATCTCTTTTGCGGAACAAGAGGAACGGGCAAAACCTCTACGGCGAAAATTTTTGCAAAGGCTATAAACTGCCTTAACCCCAAAGACGGCGAGCCCTGCTGTGAGTGTGAAATGTGTCTCGCAGCCGAGCAGGATCGCAGCTTTAACATTTTCGAGATTGACGCCGCCAGCAACAACGGCGTTGACAACATCAGGGAATTAAGGGACGAAGTTAATTATCCTCCGGCAGTGGGCAAATATAAGGTATATATTATAGACGAGGTTCATATGCTGTCTTTGGCAGCCTTCAACGCTCTTCTTAAAACCCTTGAAGAACCCCCTGCCCACGTAGTTTTTATTTTGGCAACCACGGACCCTCAGAAGGTTCCCGTTACCATTCTTTCAAGATGTCAAAGGTTTGATTTTAAAAGGATCAGCGCCGAAACAATTTCAAAAACCCTGACCGAATATATGAAAAACGAAAGCGTAAACATTACGGAAGAAGCCGTAAGAGCCATAAGCGCCGTGTGCGACGGGGCTATGCGTGACGCTCTCAGTATACTCGATCGGTGCATTTCATTTTATTACGGCGAGGAAATTACGAAAGATAAGGTTCTTGAGGTAATAGGCTCAGCGGATAAAAAAGTGTTTTTTGATTTTACAGACGCTCTTTCGAGATTCGACACAGTTAAATGTCTTTCCCTTATTGAAAATATTTTTGAAGACGGCAGAGACTTAAACCGTTTTGTGACTGAGCTTATAGCCCACTTGCGAAACGTACTTTTTGCCAAACAGCCGGGAACTCTTAAAACAGCTTCCGACTATTCTTCCGATGATACGGAAAGACTCGCCCGTCAGGCGGCAGGCATGGAAACGGAAAGGCTGATTGAGCTTATTTCATCCTTTTCCGGGCTTCTTAACAAAATGAAATATTCTGACAATGTTAAAATAAGCCTTGAGGTGTTTGCCGTAAAAATAACGAGCCCCCTGTCAGACGATGACAGCAGCCTTGTTTCCCGAATTGAAAAGCTCGAAAGACTGGCAGCTGAAAACATTTCTTTTAATTCGGCTGATTTTATGTCTCAAAATGCCTATAATAATAAGGAAAATGCGCAGGAGTCACCTCCTACGGCAGAACCGGTTAAGGTTAAGGAGAAGGCCCTGCCGGAAGATATAAAAGCAGCAATTAACAGTTTCAGTGATTTAAAAAAAGGCTTCAAATCACCTCCTGAGTCTGTGTTTATAGGCGCAGTTAAGCTCGGATATTTAACGGGTGAAAAAATTTATATTGTCTGCCCCTCCCCTGCCCTTTATGATTTTTGGGCCCTTCGGCTTGAGCACCTGAAGGCGGTTATGGCGGAGGTTTTCGGCAGAGAGTTTGAAGCGGAGCCAATTTTAAAGGAAGATTATGACACCCGGTGTCTTGCCCTTTTCGGGCAGACGGACGTGAATAAAGACCCGAAGGGCTTAAGCGAAAAAAACACCGGAGAATTAAAAAAGAAAATTCATTTCGATAATATCGAAATTCTTGATTAGGGAAGCGGTGAGCTGATTAATCAGCGATTCCCCAGGGCTTTGCCCTGTGTTTAAAACAACATATAATATTTAGGAGGCGGAATTATGGCAAAAGGCGGTTACGGCGGCATGGGCGGCATGAATATGAACAACCTCATGAAGCAGGCGCAGAAGATGCAGAAGCAAATGGCAGATATGCAGAAAGAGCTTGAAGAAAAAAGATTTGAAATTACTTCAGGCGGCGGTGCCGTTAAAATTACCATTACAGGAAGCAAAACAGTAGAAAAAATAGAAATTTCAGAGGATGTTGTGGATCCCGACGATATAGAGATGCTTGAAGATTTAATACTTACTGCCGTAAACGAAGCTATAAGAACAGTTGACGAAGCAACGGCAAGCTCTATGGGCAAAATTTCGGGAATGTCAGGCATACCCGGCTTATTCTGATAATAAATTAAGGTGAGAATATGAACTATTACGGAGATTCCGTTACAAGACTTATCGA
>JAJQCI010000146.1:2813-3748 GCA_021202835.1 Clostridiales bacterium
TAGCTTTCAAGACTCCCCGGCATAGGCGGAAAATCTGCCCAGCGCCTTGCTTTCCATATTATAAATATGCCCGAAGAAAACGCAAAAGCTCTCGCTTCGGCCATAACCTCGGCAAAGTCTAACATAAGGCTTTGCCCCGTCTGCTGTAACCTTACAGATCAGGACATCTGCAATATCTGCGATGACCCGAGACGTGACAACGGCCAGATTATGGTTGTGGAAAACCCGAGAGACATGGCGGCATATGAGAAAACAAAGTAATTTAAGGGGCGCTATCATATTTTGCACGGTACTATTTCCCCTATCAACGGTATAGGGCCCGACAAGCTTAAAATAAAAGAGCTTCTCTCAAGAATAAACGGCAGCGTAAAAGAGATAATCGTTGCCACAAACCCCACCGTTGAGGGCGAGGCCACTGCTATGTATCTTTCGGGTCTTTTAAAGCCCGTGGGAGTTAAGGTAACAAGAATAGCACGCGGAGTTCCCATAGGGGGCGACCTTGAATACGTAGACGATGTCACACTTTCAAAGGCGCTTGAATACAGAACGGAGATGTAGATATGAAAATTATAAAACCATATTATGTTATAGAAGACAAAATCGAGCCCGCTGAAATTTTAAGAACTATCGAGAAAGCCGGCAGAACATGTAATAAAAGCGAAAAGTCAATTAAAGACGGTTCGGCGGAAAAATTTATAGCTTCTATTATAAAAAGAGGACATGAATCCGTTTTGGAACACGAAAAGCTTACTGTGCGCTTTATATGTGACAGAGGCGTGACTCACGAAATAGTACGTCACAGAATAGCCAGCTACTCTCAGGAGTCAACTCGCTACTGCAACTATTCAAGTGACAAATTCGGCAGAGAACTGACTTTCAATAAGCCCTGTTTTTGGGATGAAAATACCGCCGAATATAAGCTTTGGGAAGAAACA
>JAJQCI010000176.1 GCA_021202835.1 Clostridiales bacterium
TATGTATAGACAGTTATTTTTATGAGGATTCCGATTATTATTCATATCCCTATGCCGAGCTGGCAAAAAAACTTGATATAACCACCGGCGAAGAAGGTGTAACCGAATGGGGCGGCAGCAGGCGGTTTTTTTATCCCGAAAGAATAGCTGTCATAGCTGAGTGTGTCTCATTTATGCTGCCTGTTTTGGGTTATGTTTCGGAGCCTGTGGACTGTGAAACCGCTTATAATATTGTAAAGGAGAAGGGTTTTATAACCGAAGCCGACAGCTTTTATGACGACGGAAACGGGGTTCTTACTTATGAAATATATGAAACTCTTATCAGAAGAATGTTAAATTCAAAAAGATATATGTATTTTTCGGAGTTGAATTCAGAAACATATATGAGCTGTGACAAATACAGGTTTTATGACGAAAAGGGCGAAATGACTTATTTTGAATATTTGGTTTCTCTTTGCCCTAAGAATTTTTCACGCAGTAAGGATGCGGCAGGGGAGATAATAAAATATAATAATATCATAAGTGTGCCCTGTATAACCTGTCTTATGGCTGTGACAAGGCTGGCCGGTATGAGAGTTGACGGCTTGTTTGAAGATGATGAAAAGCGCAGCGCAATAGCGGATTCCTCCTGTCTTGAGGGAAACGAGCTTGAATATGTTAAAAGAAAGGGATTTTATTATGACAACGAGCCTGACTACGGCAGAGAGATTTTGCTTTTCTCAAGAACCTACGGTATTATAGAAAACCGGCATGATTCAAAGCTTTATTTTCACGAAAATGCCGATGTTATGACCTGCGTTAATTATATAATGCACATTGTCGCAGATATTCCCATGGATATGACAGACGAAGAAATTTACGGCCTTGCTGAAGAAAAGGGAATTGTAAAGCCGTGGGACAGCTTTTGGAGCAGCAGCAGTATGAGACTTGATTATACCGGCTTTAAAACTCTTCTTAAAAGAATGCTGAATGCAGAAAGATATATCTATTTTGAACCGGAAGATGAAGAAAATTGGTTTAACGCCCTTCATTATGACGAAAAGGGTGAAATGACATATTTTGATTATGTTAAGGAAATGCTGATTAATCAGTGTTTGCCGGAGGTTTTGTCATAACTTCGGGAAAATAAAAGACTCACATACAACACAAAGCTGTATATGAGTCTTTTAAAATTTTGCAGCATATTTTGTTCACACGGAAGGTGATTTTAAATTTATTTATCTGCGGGGCCGAATGTTCTTTTAATAACAGCGCCGTTATATACTCTTATGTTATATGTGTATTCTGTTCCGTCGTATATAAAGCATACCTTATAAGAATACTGACCGTCCTCAAGAACCGTCTCCACAGACTTAACGTCGGCGTCTTCCGCTTCAACACCTATATCTCCGCAGGCATAGTCTATTGCTTCTCTTTTGCTGATGATTTTGCCTCTGCCGGCTGCTCTGTTTGAAGGCTTTTCAGATGCTTTATCGGCTTCGGCTGCCAAAGCATCTAAATTAACCGATGAATCTGTGTTTTCTTCGGTGACTGTTTCTTCTTCAGCCGGTGTTTCTGCTTCTTCTTCTGAAGTAGGGCAGGTTACCTTGGCAACAATACCGTCGAGAACCCTTATGTTATAGATATATTCTGTTTCGTCATAAACAAGGTCTATTTTATAAACATACTGACCGTCTTCAAGTACAACTTCGGCAGATTTAATTTCCGCCTCTTCTGTATTGATGCCTAAATCCTTGCAGGCATAGTCTATTGCTGTTGATTCTTCAATAATTTTTTTGCCTCCGCCGGCTGCTCTGTGGGATGATGAATCGGCAAAAACTGTTCCCTGTGCCAAAGCCGTAAAACATACAGCTAATGCAATAATTCTTTTTGTTAAACCTGAAATTTTCTTACTGCTTTTCTTCATTAAAAACATACTCCTTTCTTAAAACTCCTGGTTCTTGCTTTTAAGGTGTTTTTATAAGCTGATTAATCAGCCTCAAAAGCTTTTGGCGCTACTTTTATGTGCTCCTTCATTAATATTGTAAGAATAAAATTAAAAAATATCAATGTACATTAACCCGATTATGTAAAAAAACTGTACAAAGAAGCTTAAATGTAATCTTTTTAAACGAATCGCAAAAATTGAGCCGCCTAAGCGGCGCCGGATGCGCAGCAGACGCTTTGCGGATTTTGGTGCTATGCCCATGCGAGGTGTACGGCTGAACTGTTATCCCTTGATTTTGTCTTTTAATGTAATAAAGTAAATTTTACTTGACATTAACCTACCTTTGTGATATATTTAAATTATGCAAAATGCACAAAGTAGTTCGAAAAAATCTGATTTTTTTATTCGATTTGGCTAGGTGCAAAATTATTTTTTAATAAAGGAGGGGGATATTATGACAGGAATCCCATTTGTAATTGTTTTTGTTTTGGCTATTATAGCCATGATATTGCTAATCAGCAAGTTTAATGTTCACCCGTTTTTGTCCATACTGCTTGTTGCGGTTATACTGGGGCTTTTAGGCGGTATTCCTTTTGCGGCCACAACCGACGCCGAGGGAAACACCGTTGCCGGTATAGCGACTATTGTGGGAAACGGCTTTTCGTCCACATTCACCAGTATAGGCATAGTTATTATTTTCGGTGCAATGATAGGTACCTTTTTGGAAGCTACCGGTGCTGCGCTGAAGCTGGCCGACATGGTAATTAAGCTTGTGGGCCACAACCATCCGGAGCTTGCTATCGAGCTTATGGGCTGGGTTGTTTCTATTCCCGTTTTCTGTGATTCGGGCTTTGTTGTTTTAAACCCCATTAGAAAGGCTCTCGTTAAAAGAACCGGGGTTTCCTCGGTAACAATGACTGTCTGCCTTTCGGCAGGTCTTTATGCATCTCACGTGTTTATTCCTCCTACACCGGGGCCCATTGCCGCTGCAAATACACTTGGCATAGGCAACAGCATTCTTCTGGTTATGGGACTTGGCGTTTTGGTTTCAATTCCGGCTCTCGCTGCTGCCTGGGCTTACGCTAAATACATAGGCAAGAAAGTAAAGGCCTCCGATGAAGCCGATGCTGAAGGCACTGTTCAGACATATGAGGAACTTGTAGCCTCATACGGAAAGCTTCCTTCGGGATTTATGTCACTTTCTCCCATAATTATTCCCATAATTCTTATGGCTCTTTCTAATATCTCCTCTATTTTGGGCTGGGGCGGCGCTCTCGCCATTGCCTGCACGTTCCTGGGCACTCCCATTGTGGCTCTTGCCGTAGGCGTTATTTTCGGAATAATTCTCCTTGCTCAGGCTAAAATGAGCAATAAGCTCTATGATCTTACAAACGACACACTTAAAACCTGCGGTCCCATTCTTTTCGTAACAGCGGCAGGCAGTGTTTTGGGCACGGTTATTTCAAACACAAGCCTTGTTTCCTTCATTACGGAAAATGCAGGGGTATTCCAGTCAATAGGAATTTTCTTCCCCTTCATACTTGCGGCAATATTAAAAACCGCTCAGGGCTCTTCAACAGTTGCTATTACAACAACGGCAGGTATTATGGCTCCTCTTATGGAAGCGCTGGGAATGGGCTCAACGGTTATGGCGGCTCTCTGCGTTATGGCAATCGGCGCCGGAGCAATGACTGTTTCTCACGCAAACGACTCCTACTTCTGGGTTGTTACAAACTTCGGTTCAATGACGCCCGATCAGGGCTATAAAACCCAAACAGCCGTTACTCTTATAGCAGGTATTGGGTCG
>JAJQCI010000228.1 GCA_021202835.1 Clostridiales bacterium
AAAAATTTGTAATTGAGGGCTTAAACAAAATAAAGGGAGAGGTAAATATTTCCGGCTCGAAAAATTCGGCCCTGCCAATAATGGCGGCGGCCCTTCTGACGGGAGAAAAATGCACCGTTAGAAATGTTCCTCCATTAAGAGATATTATTGTAATGAAAGAAATTTTAAATACATTGGCTGCAAAAACAGACTTTTCATCCGAAAATAACGTAATTAATATTGAGGCGGCCGATATTTCTCCTATTTCAGACGACAGCCGTCTTATGGGAAGTATAAGAGCTTCATTTCTGACGGCAGGCTCTCTGCTTTCACGGTTCGGCCGGGCTAAAATTTCTCTGCCGGGAGGCTGTTCTATAGGGACACGCCCTATAGACCTTCACCTTAAGGGCTTTTCGAAGCTTGGCGCCGAAATCTCAAAGGAATTCGGCACTATTGAGCTTAAGGCACCAAGGCTCAGAGGCGCCGAGATTTATCTTGACTTTCCCAGTGTGGGAGCAACCGAAAACATAGTTATGGCGGCGGTTCTTGCCGATGGAGAAACGACACTTTCCAATGCGGCTATGGAGCCCGAAATAGCGGATTTATGCTGTTTTTTAAACAAAATGGGAGCCGAGATAACCGGCGCCGGAACTGACACCGTTAAAATAAAGGGGGTTAAAATCTTACACGGAGCCGACTACAGCGTCATTCCCGACAGAATAGAAGCCGGAACATTTATGCTTATAGGCGCCGCCTGCGGAGATGTCTCTGTTAAAAAAATCCGTCCGGACCATCTTCTGCCTGTCTGTGCAAAGCTTAAGGAGCTGGGAGCGGAGGTTATCGAAGAAGGTAACTCAATAAGGGTAAAAAAGCCGGAAAAGCTTAAAAACACAGATATAAAAACTCTCCCCTACCCCGGTTTTCCAACGGATATGCAGCCACAGTTTATGAGTCTTATGACACTGGGCAGTGGCACAGGCGTTATAAACGAAACTATTTTCGAAAACCGCTTCCTGCAGGTGGGTGAGCTTAACAGAATGGGCGCCGATATTAAAACCGAAGGCAGCAGCGCAATTATAAGAGGGGTTGACCGTCTTACGGGAACAAGCGTTAAGGCCACTGACTTAAGAGCCGGGGCAGCCCTTATAATTTCGGCTCTCTGTGCCGAGGGAACCACGGAAATATCAGATATTTATCACATAGAAAGAGGCTATTCCAGCTTTGACAAAAAGCTGAGAAATTTAGGAGCAAATATAGTGAAAATGTAACAGTTCAGCCCTACATTTCGCACCGGTGAAGCACCAAAAGCCCACAACAGTTAAGCTCTGCAGCCGGCGCCGCTGAACTGCTGCGTGAAAATCTAAAAAATTGTTAAATCTGTATGTTTTCTGTTGTAATTTTGCCGGAAAAGATATACAATAAAATTTAGCTATAAAACAAACAATAAGGAAGTGAAATAATGGACGAAAACAACAATAACGGAAGACGCCCCGGCAGTCCGGGAGGCCCCGGAAGCAATAATTTCAGAATTTTTGCAATAATTCTTGCCGCTTCTCTGGGCCTGACCTTTATTATGAACATTGTATCCGCTTCGACGATGTATAAAAAAATGAGCGAAATAGAATACAGCACGTTTTTAGACTTTGTCGAAAAAGGGTATGTTGATGAAGTAGAATACAGCTCTGACAAGCTGCTTGTTACCGTAAATAAAGAAGGCCTTGAAGAACTGGGCTATGTTTCCGAAGGCACGCTCATTCCGGAAACATCGGCGGTGCTTTATGTGGGCTATGTAAACGATGACAATCTTGTTCAGTTTTTAAAGGAAAACGACGTAAAATTCGCAAATCCTATTGACTATACCTCACCCTTTGTTACATTCTTTGCCGAATGGATATTCCCTCTTTTGTCAACGATAATTATTTTTACCATTCTGACAAGATTATTAATGAAAAGAATGGGCACAGGCGGAATGGGCAAGTCTGCCGCAAAGATGTATGTTCAAAAAGAAACAGGGGTTACATTCGCCGACGTAGCCGGTCAGGACGAAGCAAAGGAGTCTTTGGAGGAAATTATTGATTTTCTCCACAACCCTGAAAAATATCACAAAATAGGTGCAAAACAGCCTAAAGGCGCCCTTCTTGTGGGCCCTCCCGGAACGGGCAAAACCCTTCTTGCAAAGGCTGTAGCCGGCGAAGCAAACGTAGCCTTTATGTCAATTTCGGGCTCTGACTTCGAAGAGGTTTTCGTAGGCGTAGGCGCTTCAAGAGTAAGAGATTTGTTTAAATCAGCTCAGCAGAACGCCCCCTGTATCGTCTTTATAGACGAGCTTGACGCCGTAGGCCACAAGCGTGACGACAACATAAACAAAAACGACCAGACACTGAATCAGCTTCTTTCCGAAATGGACGGCTTCGATTCTTCAAAGGGCGTCGTTATATTGGGAGCAACAAACCGCCCCGAGGTTTTAGACAAGGCGCTTCTGCGTCCGGGCCGTTTTGACAGAAGAATTATTGTTGAAACCCCGGACTTAAAGGGCAGAGAAGATATTTTAAAGGTTCACGCCAAAAACGTTAAAATGGGCTCTGATGTTGACCTTCACAAGCTGGCCCTTGCCACAAGCGGAGCCTCAGGGGCCGATCTTGCAAACATGATAAACGAAGCGGCTCTCCGTGCCGTAAGGTTTAACAGAAACGTTGTTATTCAGGAGGACCTTTTGGACGCCGTTGAGGTTGTATTCGCAGGAAAGGAAAAGAAAAACAGAATTATTAATGACAAGGAAAAAATAATTGTAGCATTCCACGAGGTTGGACACGCTTTCGCTACTGCCCTTCAAAAGCACACACAGCCCGTTCAGAAGATTACAATCGTTCCCAGAACAGGCGGCGCTTTGGGCTTTACAATGCAGATGCCGGAGGAAGAACGCTCCCTTATGTCAAAGGATGAAATTTTAGATGAAATAACCGTTCTCCTTGCAGGAAGAAGTGCAGAGGAAATTGAGTTTGGCTCCGTAACGACGGGGGCGTCAAACGATATCGAAAGAGCAACACAGCTGGCCAGAAATATGATAAGCATATATGGTATGAGCGACCGCTTCGATATGATGGGGCTTGAATCCATTCAAAACAAATATTTGGACGGCAGAGCCGTTGCAACCTGCGGCGAACAGACAATAGCGGAAATGGATAAGGAGGTTCTTTCCACAATAAAAACCTGTCACGAAAAAGCCAAAAATCTCCTTTCAGAAAATCATACCGCCCTCACCAAAATTTCCGAATATCTTATAGAAAAAGAAAACATATCCGGCGAGGAATTTATGAGCATCTTTAACAAGGTTCAGGATGAAGAAAAAGCCGCAAAAAAAGCTGAGGAAACAACGGCTGAAACAACGGAAACAGCTGAACAGTCAGAATCAACAGAAACAAATGAATAAAGTCAAAAACACAGTCAAACCGATTCGGCGGACTGTGTTTTTTCTTGTTTCAATTTTATTTTTATCTGAAAATATCCCACATTTCAAATCTGCATATCCACCCCTTTGGAAGAAAGGCGCCGAGCCCCTCTCTCTTTATGGGATATAATACATTTATCTCACAGCTTTCTAAATAAAGTATCTCATCATTTCCATCTTTAACCACGTTATTGTCATCCGTGTATATTACATACTTGTTCAAAAAATAAGATGGATAGCCTATTGTAACCTTATGTATTTTATACCAGTCCCCTGTTACATAT
>JAJQCI010000248.1 GCA_021202835.1 Clostridiales bacterium
GAGTTTGATGCCGAAATTTATGTAGACGGTATAAATGTGACAACGCCGGCCTATATTGACGAAAACAATTCGGCATATGTTCCCTTGAGAGTGGTTTTTGAGGCCATGGGCTGTGGGGTGGAGTATATTCCCGAGTCAAAAACCGCCGAAATTACATACTCCGACATAACCTTAAGCTTTTCACAGTATGACACTGAAAATACAGCCACAATAAACGGAAGTATTTATCTGCCCCTGAGAGCTGTTTCGGAACAGCTGGGGTTTATCGTAAACTGGGACGAAACGTCAAAAACGATTAATATCGGCGGTGCTTTAAAATATGTCGATTATACCGTGGAAGAAGCATGTGAAGTGCCGGAAGTGGGGGAGGACTCCGACTTTGCCGCAAGGCTCTGCAGCCTTATGGACAGCGGTGAAAATTATTGCTTGAGCCCTATAAGCCTTAAATATGCCCTTGCTTTGGCGGCAAACGGAGCAGACGAAGAAACAAGTGAGGAGATTTTAAGCACTCTCGGTATTACCGATCTTGAAAGCTATAATAATGAAGCAAAGGCCTATATTGAAAGCTCGGCCGTCAGATATGAAAGCTCAATGGATTTGGACGAGGAAACAGGGGAGCTTACAGAGGTTGTAAGTCCTGTGGGAACGGGGCTTTCGATTGTAAATTCAATATGGCTTAATGAGGATTATACGGAAGGCGGAGACTTCAGCGACGAATTTAAGGCCCTTGCGGAAGATTATTATAACACCGAGGCCGGAACAGTTAATAATGAAGACGGAGCCGACACAATAAATAAGTGGTGCAGTGAAGCCACGGGGGAAAAATAAGTCAAATAGCGGAGGATACCGACTTTATTTCAAGTCTTGTAAACGCAGTTTATTTTAGCGGAAAGTGGGCAATACAGTTCAGTAAGGAATCAACCGAAAAGGATATATTTAAAAACAGCGACGGAACCGAGTCGGAAACGGATTTTATGAATAAGGTGGCTTACTTTCCTTACTATGCCGATGAAAACGTTAAAATTCTTTCTATGGGATATAATCTCAGCAGAATAAGCATGTATATAGCCGTAGCAGAGGACGAAAACGCCGATGTTTTGAAATATGCCGAAAAGGCAGAGGAAGGCGAAGTAAAAAAGGTGAAGGTTAAAATTCCCAAATTCAGTACGGAAACCTCTGTTGACGCAAAAGAGCTGCTTAAAAGCATGGGGGTTGAAAAGACCTTTGACGAAAGCCCTTCCGCTTATCATTTTAAATATATGTTTAACGACACGGTTAATAATGCCGAAAGCATATACGTTTCGAATGTTCTTCAAAAAGCATATATAAGCATAGATGAGGAAGGTACGGAAGCCGCTGCAGTTTCCTATGTTACACAGACAGGGGCGATGGATGAGATCGAGCCGGAGGAAATCTATGAATTTACGGCAGACAAGCCCTTTACATATTTTATTAAGGACAACTCAAACGGTGAGATTCTCTTTATGGGAAGGTTTGCAAGTGCAAAATAAACAGGTGTGAGAATAACAAATTTATCGTCCTGCCATACAGGGTGGGACGATTTTTTTAATTTGTTTTAGGAACAAGATTTTTTTAATTTGTTTTAGGAATAATGTTGATTTTCCGTTCTTTCGGTGATATTATATAAGAAGCACGATTTTTAAAGGAGGACAAAATGGAGAAGAAAAGGAAGACTAAAAAAGTTGACCTCGAAAAAAGGGCCAGAATAAAATATTATTTCGGCTTAAGCGGTATAATGCTTTTGCTGCTTGTTTGTGTGGCGGCCGGAATGTTTCTTTATTTAAAACACGAAGCTAACGGCTACAGAGAACAGTATGTTGCCGAGCTTAAAGAGAGCATGGAGAATTCCAAGAATGTTTGTCTGGAAATTTTCGAAAGTCTTGACGCCGATCAGGAAATTATTGACAATATAAACACACAGTATGCCAATGCTATGCTTGAGAGAGATGTTCTTCGGCAGTATTACCTTGTAGACGGCATAATGGATTATTCTCTTACAAGCCTTTATAACCTTATAAACACAAGACGTCAGCAGGTGGCTTTAAACGGAGGTCAGTGGCTTAATTATGACGAGGAAATTCAAACTATTATAGATGTTCAGACGGAAATGAAAGCCGTTAAGGAACAGATTTCAAGCATAGATTTGGACGATTATTATTAATATTAAGGAGAATTTTAAAATGGTAAGAACAAGATTTGCACCCAGTCCCACAGGCTATATGCACATAGGAAATTTGAGGACCGCTTTGTATGAGTATTTTATTGCAAAGCATAACGGCGGAAAGTTTATACTGCGAATAGAGGACACCGATCAGGAAAGATATGTTGACGGTGCGGTTGATATTATTTACAAAACCCTTGAAATGGCCGGTATAAAGCATGACGAAGGCCCGGACGTAGGGGGAGACTACGGCCCTTACATTCAGTCGGAGAGAAAAAACGACTATATGAAATATGCTTTGGAGCTTGTTGAAAAGGGAGAGGCCTATTATTGCTTCTGTACAAAGGAAAGACTTGAAAGCCTGAGAGCAGAGGGGGAGACGGGGGTTAAATATGACAGACACTGTCTTTCGCTTTCAAAAGAAGAAATCGAAGAAAATCTTAAAAATAATGTTCCATTTGTAATCCGCCAAAAAATCAGAGAGGGCGTTACAAGCTTTCACGATGAGGTTTACGGAGATGTTACGGTAAACAATGAGGATATGGAGGATCAGATTTTAATTAAATCCGACGGACTTCCAACCTATAATTTTGCCAATGTTATAGATGACCACCTTATGAACATTACCCACGTAATAAGAGGAAACGAATATCTTTCTTCAACTCCTAAATACAATCTTCTTTATGAGGCTTTCGGCTGGGAAATTCCTACTTATATACATGTTGCGCCTGTTATGAAGGATCAGCATACGAAGCTTTCTAAGAGAAACGGCGATGCTTCGTTCCAGGATTTGGTGGCAAAGGGCTATTTGCCCAAAGCAATTGTGAACTATATTACTCTGCTGGGCTGGGCACCTTCCGAAAACAGGGAAATTTTTACAATAGACGAGCTTATAGAAGCCTTTGATGTTAAAGGAATTTCAAAGTCTCCGGCCATTTTTGACCCCGAGAAGCTTAAATGGATGAACGGAGAATATATTAAAGCAATGGATTTTGAGGAATTTTATAAAATGGCTGAGCCTGTTTTGAAGGAAGCTGTTAAAACAGAGGGAATTGACCTTAAGATGGTCGGGGAAATGGTTAAATCCAGAATTTCCACAATTTATGATATACCTTCCCTTATAGATTTTATAGATGGGCTGCCCGAATATGACAAATCATTGTATACTCATAAAAAAATGAAAACAAACGAGGAAAATTCCATCGGCTTTCTTAAGCTCATTATCCCAATTCTTGAAAATACGGAAAAGTGGGATAACGACAGCCTTTATGCCCTTATGGTAAGTACAGCCAAGGAAAACGGACTTAAAAACGGACAGATACTCTGGCCTATCAGAACAGCTCTTTCAGGTAAACCGACAACCCCGTGCGGTGCAACGGAGCTTTGTGTTCTTTTAGGTAAAAATGAATCTTTAAAACGACTTAATGAGGGTTTAAGACTTCTCGAGGGTTAAGTAAAAAATGATTGCCCACTTTCTTGAAGCAATTTTCAATTGCTTCAAGAAAGCGAC
>JAJQCI010000055.1 GCA_021202835.1 Clostridiales bacterium
TATATCATCTGCAGAAGGATGTGATTAAAATTGAAGATGGAAAAAATAAGCGAAAATCAAGTTAAGTTTACGCTTTCCGAAAAAGACCTTAAGCTGAGAAACATAAATGTTGCCGACCTTACCTATGAGTCGGAAAAAACGAGGCAGCTCTTTAAAGAGATGCTTTATGAGGCTGAGGAAAGCTGTAATTTTAAGCCCGAAAACACGCCCCTTATGATTGAGGCTATGCCCCAGGGCGACGGGATTATGATAATTATTTCGAAGGTTGACAAATCTGCCGGGCTCAGAAACGGCTTTGACTTCCTTCCCGACAGCAAAACCGCAGGCAGATTTAAAATGAACGGCTATATCGATATAAGGGAAACTCCCGAAAAAAATCTTCCGCCTTCGAATGTCAAGATTTATGTTTATTCCTTTGACTCTATGGATTCGGCTGCGGAAGGCTCAAAGCGCATAGAGGCTGATTTTAACGGCGAAAGCTCTCTCTTTAAGGTAAGCGATACATATTGTCTGCTGCTTCAAAGAAAAATGCCTTCAAATGATCTTGATTTCGATAATATAGAAACTGTTTTGGGGGAATATGGCATGAAAAAAGCCTCAACACCTCTTTCTGCCGCAGCCCTCAGAGAGCACGGCGAGCTTATTATTAAATCCGACGCTGTAAGTATTTTATCAACAATATTCTAAAAGGAGATAACTCAAATGTCATTTTTAAATGTTTTCTTAACAAACCTTGCGGACGCAGCCGCAGAAACAACAACTGCCGCTGCATCATCGGGCTTTCATCTTTCCGCTACGGATATAACGCTTATTCTTGTTGTTGTTTTGGCGGCTGCGGTTGCGGCTTTGTTTTTCTTAAGCCGCTGGGCAACAAGCAAATATGATGACCAGCAGACCCAAATCAACAGAATGAAGCAAAGCACCACAATTTACGTAATAAGCAAAAAGCACGACAAGGCAGAAAACGTAAATTTGCCCAAGGTTGTTACGGAGCAGATGCCCAAGCTGGGGAAATTTATGAAAATGTATTTTGTTCAGGCTAAAATCGGCCCCCAGATTATTACTCTTATAACAGACAAAAATGTATATAACGCAATTCCCGTAAAAAAGAATGTAAAGGCTGAAATAGCCGGCCTTTATATAGTTTCAATAGCCGGCCTTAAGTCTGCCGACCAAATGAAAAAAGAAAGAAAGGCCAAAAAAGAAAAGGCCAAGGCCGAAGCCAAGGCGGCGAAGAAAAACAAAAAATAATTAAAAAAGCCCTCGGAAGGGGGCTTTTTCAGTTGGTATTAATAGGCTGAGCATTTATTATTCGCCTGTTATGTATTCAAAAAATTCTTCGTTTGTATATGTTTTTTCGACCAAGGCCTTTGAACCGTCTTTTAAGACAAATTCAGAAAGGCCGTATTCGCCGCTGTCTTTTGACCAGTCATATGTATAGCCCAGACCTGTCCACGGGTATTTGTGAGGGTTATATGAGCTTTCGGCGTAGGAATTGAACCACTCTGTATATTCCTCGCTTGTTCCCTCGGGAAAGGTAAGAGAAGCGGCTGTGTCATCTATTTCACTGTCTCTTGCCGGGCGGTAAAGGTCCTCCGGACTTACCCAAAGAAGTGAAAAATGGGTATAGCCCTTTTGGGGAGGCAGACCTATAAGCTGTTCCATTCTCAAAACCATATCCTCCGCCATACCGTTTTCTTTGCCCCACTCTGATATTTCATCGGCTGTAAATACCCAAACATCTCCATAAGAGATAGTTATCTCTTCCCCTGTCTTGTAGGAGTCGGGGTAGCGGTTCCACGTGCAGACAAGAACGCTGTCCTTGCTTGTGTCTATGGCCTTAAGGGGAAGAATTTCATCCTCTTCGGCAACTGTGGCATCTATGATGGCGTTGTGATAAAGATAAAGATTATGACACAAATCATAGGTTTCTTCAGGCATATATGTGACGCCGTCTTCTATATATACGGCTTTACTCAAAGAAAATTCGCCTTCGTCAACTGTAACGGAGCTGCTGCCGTTTTCAAACTCCACTGGGTATTCTCCCATGTCAACGGTTATTTTGCCGGGCTCCTCCGGCTGCCATAAAACAGAACAGCTCTCTTCTTCGAATGTTTTTCTCAAGGGTACATATTCCTCACCGCCCGTAACACCTAAACAGGACACAATAATGGCTGCAGAAGTTAAACACAAGCCTAATATTTTCTTTTTCATAATGTTTTACCTCCGTTACATTATTTTAAAACAGTCAAATTCGGCCTTTGAGCCATCGCCCGTGCAGTACATCCCTGTCATAGCGCCTGTAAAACGCTTTCCAAGCTCTACGCCTTCGTCGCTTAAATAGCTTGAGTCTTCTATTGTATAAAAAAGTCTGTCATTTATGTAAAGACTCCTCTTAAGGCCCTTTGTTATTATTTTAAAGTTAAATGCATTTCCGTCCGTTTTCTCCCTGTGGCTCAGCTTCTTTTCGTCGGCTATTTTTTCCCATACTTCGGCATAGGTTTTGCCGGATTCTTTTTTTATGCCGAAGGTAAAAAAGCTGTTTTCGTCATAATAACATGCAAGGCCGGCACTTCCGCCGTCGGCAAGCCGGGCCTCAAAAGAGGATTCGGCAGTAAAGTCGAAGCTTTCCTGACGTCTCAAAAGAACGGTTCCGCAGAGAGTAGAATCCAAGTCTTCTTTACCCCCGTTTATAACAAGGCGGCTGTTTTTTATTTCAAATGTGTTTTCATCTCTGCCCCTTAAGCTGTACCAAATTTCGGGTATTTTACCGCCGTCAAAGCCCTCGTCGGCGCTGTTTCCAACAGGCTGTTTTTTAAGGGGATATTTTGCAAAGGAGCTGGCTCCTCTGCCCTTGTTTATAATGCACCACTTATCCTCAGTCCATACAAGCTCGTCTATACAGGTTTCTCTTCCTAAAACGGTATATTTTCCGTCTAAAAGTCTTCCACAGAGATAAACAATAAACCATCTTCCGTCGGGAGTCATCACCGGCTTTCCATGGCCGCATCTCTGTATGCAGGGGTTGTTAAGCTCTTTATATGTCATTATGGGGTTATAGGGACAGGGCTCATATATACCGAAAAGCTCACGGCTTCTTGAAAGGCTTATTCTGTGGTTTAAGCCTGTTCCGCCCTCTGCCTGGAAGAGATAATAATAACCGTCTTTTTTAACAATATGAGGGCCTTCGGGGGCTCTTTTATTGTCGCCGTAATAAAGAAGAGAAACCTCCGAAACTCTCTCCTTTGCGTCTTCGCTTAATTTAAAAATGCTTGCTCCTCTGTTTAAAAGCATATAGCGGCTTCCGTCATCGTCTGTAAAAATAGAGGGGTCAATTCCGTCAACGTCTATAAAAACAGGCTTTTCATAGGGCCCCTCGGGCTTTTCGCTGCTTGTGACCATTTGGCGCCTTACAAGCTTTTCATTGTTGTTGTTTCTGTAGGTTGCGCAGATATAAAATCTGCCCTTATAATATGAAATATCCGGTGCCCAATAGCCCCTTCCTCCGTCAAGACCTTTAAGCTCGGCCCAGTCGGGGTTTGTTATTGCGTGACCTATAATTTCCCAGTTTATTAAATCTCTGGAGTGTGAAACGGGAATACAGGGAAAATAAACAAAGGTGGAGTTAACCATATAATAGTCTTCGCCTACTCTTACTATTGAGGGATCGGGG
>JAJQCI010000073.1 GCA_021202835.1 Clostridiales bacterium
AATAACCCCCTTATAATATATTGCTTATAAAACTCAAAATAAGCTTATTTGCTTATTGTTTAATCAGATAACTTTTACACCGCCGAAATTTCTTATATTTACGATTCTGCAGCTTCCTTTTCCGAAAAAAACTTCATATCCGGCTTTAAAGCCTTCAACCATTTCAACGGGTACGAAGGCCTGGGCTGTGCCGCCGAAACCGCCGCCGTGAACCCTTACGGCGCCTTTTCCGTCAAGAAGCTTTTCGGCAAGGGCTATAGCCGTCATAAGCTCCTGATTTTTAACCTGTCCGACAGGAATAATATTTTGAAGATACATAGCCGAGGATATGCCCGAAGCCTTTACAAGCTCCAAAAAACCGTCGAAATCATTGTTTTTAAGTGCCTGAATCTCTTCGGTGACTCTTCTGTTGTCATTTAAAAAGTGTATAGCTCTCAAAACGGCCCTGTCTCCGTTCTTTTTTCTTAAATCGGGAACAGCCTTGTAAAAATCATCTTCGCTGACCTCTCTTAATACTGATTTTCCGAAAAAAATGCTTATTTTTTTCATCTCTTTTGTTATTGCAGCATATTCGTCGGTTAAATCGGCGTGATCTGCACGGGAGTCTAAAATACAAAGGGAATAGCCTTCTCCCTTGAGGTCAAGCTCCATTCTCTCTACCTTAGGCGCTTCGGGGCTGAAAAAATCTATAGCCGAAACTCCCCCTACGGCACTGGCTGTTTGGTCCATAAGGCCGGAGGGTTTTCCGAAAAACACGTTTTCGGCATATCCTCCTATTTTGGCCACTTCAATAGGCTCGGCCTTTTCGCCGAAAAACATATGGTTTATAATAGTTCCTATCAAAACCTCAAAGGCCGCCGACGAGCTTAAGCCGCTTCCCCCCGGTACGTCTGAAATTACATATGCGTCAAAACCTTTGTTTGCAAAGCCGCAGCCGAGACGGCTGAAGCCTGCGGCCATGCCTCTTATAAGAGCCGCTGTGGAATTAAGCTCGTTTCTTTTGGGCTCAAGCTCAGAAAGCAGAACCTTACAGAAGGGTCTGCCCTCTGATTTAAGCCTTACCGCACCGACTTTGTTGGGCTTGACAGCCGCCAAAATATCCATATCTACGCTTGCCGCCAAAACACAGCCGTGTTGGTGATCCGTATGATTTCCGCCTATTTCCGTTCTTCCAGGTGCACTGAAAATACTTTCCGCCTCATAGCCGAAAAAGCCTTTAAATTTTTCAATAAGAGTTTTATATCTGTCTTTTGCGGCTTTAAGCTTTTCCGTTCCGTAAAGTCCGCAAAGTATGCTGTCTGCTTCTCCGCTGTTAATTTTTTTTATAAGCTCATGTTTTTCCATAAAACCACCTCCGAAATACATATATATATTAATTTTATCAGATTTCATATGCTTTGTAAAACAAAATTTTTATAAAGCTGCATAAAAACCGCCTTCGGAATAATTCCAAAGGCGGAGCGTTAATTATCGTTTTTATAATTTTTTATGGGCCTGCAGGGGTTTCCGGCGGCCATTGTATCAGGAGGAACCGACCTTGTAACAACCGAGCCGCTGCCTATTACGGAATTTTTTCCTATTGTGACTCCGGGGAGAATTTGAACTCCGCCGCCTATCCATACATTGTCTTCAATGGTTATGGGCTCAGCGAATTCAAGGCCTTTTAAGCGCTCTTCCGCCTTTACGGGGTGAGCAGCGGTGTAAATTCCGCAGTTGGGCCCAATAAGAACGTTGTCGCCTATTGTGACCCGGGCGCAGTCTAAAATAACAAGGTTGTGGTTGGAATAAAAATAATTGCCCAGGCTTATATTATAGCCGTAGTCGCAGTAAAACGGGGCCGTTATATAAAAGTGTTCCTCTGTTTTACCTAAAAGCTTTTTTAAAATTTCCTTTCCTTCAGCTTCTTCGGAAGGGCGGAGGCTGTTATAGTCAAAGCACAAATCCTTACACAAGGTTCTGTCTTTTGTAAGAACCTCGTCCCCGGGATCGTAAAGCTCTCCATTAATCATTTTTTCTTTTTCTGTCATTTTATTTCCTCTCTTTCAACGGGATAGTCTCTTCCTCTTTGCTTTTTCCCAATATCAACAACCTCGGCGGCAAAGTTGAAAACCTTTTCTCCCGTTTTTTTGTTTACACTTACTATTTTAAGCCAAATTTTGTCTCCGTTTTTTGAAAACACCTCGTTGAAAAAAGTAGCTTCGGCTTTTTTATGGGTTCTTCCCTCGCTTAAAATACTTGTGTATTCCGAAAAAGGCGAACGGCTTTCGTCCGTGAATATACTGAAATTCCTAATATTTTTGATTCTGAAGCATGTGGATACAACAGCACAGACATCATTAAGAAGACTGTATTCCGTAAACTCGAAATATTTATATGTGGGTCTTTTTCTGTCTTCATTATATATTCTGAGCACATAGGTATCGGCTGTATTTTCTTCATCTTCGGGAATTGTCAGCTCTACGCCGTAAAGATCCGCAAAGTCTTCAAATGTATTTTTAAGCGAAAGCTTTGAAAGAACCTCATTTTCCACGGAAAATGAATTTTGAGAGCCTTTAAAGAAAGCCAGGCCGAAAGAGGTTAAATTATAGCCTTCGGGCAGAAGTGTAAAAACAGCTTCCTTTTGGCTGTAGTCCATATGCTTTCTGTTTTGAACGAAAAAATGCATACCGTAGAAAATTTCATTTCCCGAACCGCCGCAGGGGCGAATTAAATTAAGATAGAAGCCGAAAACCGTGAAAAACCATTTTGAAAGCATAACGCTTAAAACATAGGCGGAGGTCATAAGCATTTCGCCCTCACCGGATGACAGACCCAAGCTTTCCTCAAGCCAGGTTTCGTCTTCAAAGCTCATATCTTCAATATCGGGATATTCCTCCTCAGAATATTCATCATCGTCATCGTCCTCAAATTCAGTATACATTTCATAATCGCTTAAAATAAAGCTTAAAATGCTGCCTGTTTCCGTAGGATGAGAAATAAGCCCTTCTATTAAATCAGCAGTAAAAAAGGGGCTTTCCGGCGGAAAAAGCTGGTTTAAATTGTTTCTGCAAAGCCTTACTGAGGCATCAAAAATTTTCTTAAATATATCCTCCTTTTTGAAAAAAGTCTGATAGTCCGGCGAAGCTCTGAAAACACGAATGTTTATGGAGGGAAAATCTCTTATAAGCTTAAGCTCAACTCCCAGCTCGAAAAGATATTCTATATAATAGGGGGAGTAGGTAAAGAGAGCCTTTTTCAGCGCCTTTGTTTCAGCCTTATCCAAAATAATTTCGCCCGGCTTTGTTTTGAGAATTCGCTCTGATTTTGAAACTATTTTTAAGAAGCTTTCCAAATCCTTTATTACGGGATGATCCTCAAAGGAATGATAAATTACCTCTGTTTTAAAATTTTTAAATCTTAAGAAAGAATTCGGCTTTATATATGGAAAAAAGAAACAGCCCTTTTCAGAATCTCTTTTTGAGACTTCTGAAATAAGCCCGTAAGGGGTAACCGGCAGCTTGTCGGATATAACCGCAGACAGCCACTTATAATAGATATGGGGATAATTCTCAAGTATGGAGCTTTTTCCCTGTCCTCCGCAAAAATAATAATTCAGATTAAAAAATGTGTCAAATGCCCGACCTATTATATCTATATAAAAAGAACCGTTCTTATTTAAAGCCATATAT
>JAJQCI010000113.1 GCA_021202835.1 Clostridiales bacterium
GGAAGAAGGATAGCTTTTTTTCATAGCCTTAATATAGGACGGGCTTATTCTGAAGCCCCCTAAGCCTATATCTCTTATTTTGCCTGAATCGAGCGCCTTAAAGCATTTCTTTAAAAATTCGCCGTAAACCCTTTCAAAACCGGAAATTTTAAGAACCGGGTCAAATGAAAGCCTTAAAGGAAAGCCCAGACGAATAACCTCTCTCGCCCCCTCAAGCCTTTTTTCGAGAGATGAAGTCTTTTTCTCATATTTTTCAAAAACATCATCAGGCGAAAGAGTATAGGCGATTATAAAATTTTCAAGTGGTTTTAAGCCCTTTAAAAAGCTGACATTTCCGCACTTTGTTCTGAGCTCAATGTTTACGTTTTTATTTTCTGCGGCAAATTTATACCACAGGGCGCAAAAGCCCAAAAGGCCCTCAAGCCCCAAAAGATCGGTGTCATATGAAATACAGAGAAAAATTTCCTTTCCCTTGGCAATTTTTGCCGTTTCGTTAAAAAAATCCTCATAATTTACAAATACAACAATGTTTCCCGAGGGATACATTCCTCTCAGATAGCAGTATTCGCAGTCGTATATGCAGTTGAGAACGAGAGAGGTATAATAAAATTCACTGTTTCCGAAGCTTTGGCAGAAGGGCGCCCCTTTATAGACAAGCTCCCCGTCTTTTTTGGCCAGAATAAGTGACTGGCTTTCCTTTTGAAGGGCAAAGCTTTGGTTCGGGCGGTTAAAAACATCTTTATAATTGTTTATTTCAATAACCCGGGAATTCTTGAAACGGCCGAGTATTTTACGGGCGTTTTCATATTCTGAGACCTGTTTTTCAACATATATGTGTGAAAAGGGCTTATATAACATATTTTCCGATTCTTTCAAGAACATCCCTCCCCTCCGCTTTTGTTTTAACCTCCGGCAGACTCTTTAAAAGACTTAGGGGGTCGCCGCCATTAAGCCTGTAATATACCAGATAATTTTTGAGCATAACGCTTTGGGATACGCTGAATTTAAGCTTCTCGGCTTCTTTAAGCTCTTCGGCCGTTAAATCGGGAGTCTTTTCTTCAGGGGGTATTTTTTCAAGAAAGCCTATAATATCGCCATAGTACCCTGAAACAAGCCTTGTAACGTCATCCGGCTTTATACCCGAAAAATCGCCGTTGTCGGAAACTATTTTAATAAAGAACATTCTTTCGGCCGAAAAATAAGCCTTTGCCCCCTGAGCCAGGGCCGCCCCTTCCGTATCGGCAAGCAGGCCCTCGTGAATGTCCCTTTGAAGCTCTGAAAAAGTCACAAGCTCTCCCTCACGAAAGCCGGAATTATAAATCATATCGGGGTAAAAGCAGGTTTTAAGCTCCGGGCAGGTTATCTTGCTGCATATAAATATGCCCCTTTCTCCGCCGCCGCAGACACCTGTGTTTAAAAATATATCTCCCTTTTCCGGCGTAAGCCGCCCCAAAAGAAAGCTTAAGGAAGAAGCCGCCCTTAATATGCCCGTTCCGGTTAATAAAAGTGTGACGGCTTCGTTTTTATAAACTCTTATTTTGCTGAAACTCCTGTCTGCCTTAAGCCCCAGCCCCTCAATAAAGGGCTTTGCTTCAGGGTATATGGCGGCTGATATATAAATCATAATTTTTATCCTTATGGAGATGCTGATTTAGGGAAATAAAAAATAATTTTACGGAAAAATACTGCGCTCTGCGCATAAACCGTGAAAAGGTTTTTCATTAAATTTATTGAAAGGTAAAACCTTTTCACAGCACCTGATTTTTGTTGAAAAAGTCGATTTTCTTTATTGCGTCTCACAAAATTATTTTTTATTTTGAGTTTTTCATCATTTCCCTTATATGTCAAAAAGCTTGTAAATGTTATAGATGATGATTGCGGCTTCTGCACGGGTAGTGTTGTTTTTTGGGTTCAGTCTGCCCTTGCTTCCGCTTACTATATTTATAAGTATCAGGTTTGCGGCGCTTTGCTTCGCATAGTCTTCCATTTGGTTTGCATCCGGAAAGGGGTCTAAAAGGCTCAGGCTTGCTTCGGCGAGATTGGCCTTAAGAGAAAGGGCCTTTTCCGTCATAACCATCATATCCTGCCTTGTAATATAATCCTCCGGCCTGAAAAGGTTGTTTCCCGTTCCGCTGACTATGCCCAAAGCTTTGCCTATTCCTGCCGCATCGGCATAGTATTTGCCTGCTTCAACATCCGAAAAATTTTCGGTATATTCACAGTCCAAATCCAGAACCTTTATGAGCATAAGCAGAAAATCCGCACGTCTTACATTGTCGGCAGGGGCAAACTTATTGTTTCCCACACCGCTTATAACTCCCTCCGCAACAAGGGTGTTTACTGCTTCTTTAGCCCAGTTGTAGAAATCGGTCATATCAGTGAAATTAATTGCCGCTGCTGTTGTGGTTTCCGCTGCTGCTTCAGTTACGGCTGCTGCCGCTGTTTCGGCTTCGGCGGCTGCTGTCGCCGCTTCCGTTGTGGTTTCGGCCGCTGCCTCAGTTGTTTGAGATGCCGTTATTTGAGAAGATGTGCTTCCGTAGTAGGAGGTCAAAAAGCTTTTCATCTGGCTGTTGCTCTCTATAAGACCGTAGCGGAAGTGAATTTCACCGGTGATTTTTGAAATCTGCCTGTTTAGGGCGAGCTGCCTTGAAATTTCGTCAGTGCCATACCAGACGCTTGTCTCGGCGGCGCCGTTTGATCTGTATGTAGCCATACCTATGTATAATTTTGTGGAGCAGCCCGAAAGCTGTTCCGCCCACCAGTTTGCCAAAACCTGATAATCAGCTATGGTATAGCCTATGTTCCAGTAAATCTGGGGCGCTATGTAGTCAATCCATTCACTCTGCGCCCATTTTCTTGTGTCGGCGTAAAGGCTTGTGTAGGATTCGTTTCCGCTTGTGTCAGAGCCCTCAACGGTTGTAGACTTGTTTGCCCAAATTCCCGAAGGAGAAACACCGAACTCTATATCCAGGTCGGCTTCGTGAAGCTGGGTGTTAAGCTCTTTTATAAGAAGGTCAACGTTGTTTCTTCTCCAAGACTCTATTGAAGTAAAGCCCGAACCGTATTTTGCAAATGTAACACTGTCGGCGAAGCCCGTCCCCGGGTAAAAATAGTCATCCATATGAATTCCGTCAATGTCATAGTTGTTTACTATTTCGAGGGCGCCCTCAACAAGAAGGGCTCTTACCTCGGGAAGCCCCGGGTCAAAATAATATTGATTGTCGGAATATTTAATTATGTATTCAGGGTGAAGCCTTGCCGGGTTGTCTGCCGAAAGAGAATTATATTCCGTGTCGTTGGCGTCGTTGCCCTTTGTAACCCTGTAGGGGTTTATCCATGCGTGAAGCTTGATTCCCTTTGCGTGGCAGGCAGAGATCCAATATTCCAAAGGGTCAAAGTCCCCTTCCGGCGCCGTGCCCTGAGAGCCTGTTAAATAGCTGCTCCAGGGATAAACAGAGGATTTATAAAAAGCGTCGGAACAGGGTCTTACCTGTAAAAATATGTTGTTTATGCCCATTGAAGCACAGCCGGCTATAATTTCGTCTGCTTCGGCTTTCAATGTGTCGGCGCTTGTTGTGGGAGAGTATGGATAGTCAATGTTTAAAACGGTTGAAACCCACATTCCCCTCATTTCCTCCTCTGCAA
>JAJQCI010000095.1 GCA_021202835.1 Clostridiales bacterium
GATAAATGCTTAAATCATAAGCATCACCGCCTTTCATATGTAAGCAGGAAGGTGAGGAATAACCGCAAGTCGCTCCTCTTCAAAGCAGGGAATACCCCACCTGAAAAAAATTATATCATGGCGGCAGAAAAAATTCAATAAAAATCCAAAAAATTATTTTGCAGATTATAAAACCGGATTATAAAACGACAAACTCTGTCGCCCTACAAAATTTACAGTAAGGCTCAGATTAATTCTGCCTTCCTGAATTTTTATGTTGTAAAAAAGCTTCAAGTATTATATAATGTATGTAAGATTTTTTACAGGGTACAGCTGTATAATACAGATAAAGAAATAAATTTTACATAGAAGGAGTCGGAATATATGGCAGAGAAAAAAGCAAAAGCCAAGCTTGAAGATAATTTGGAAATGGGGAAGGAAAAGGCCCTTAAGGCGGCCCTTGTTTCAATAGAGAAAAATTTCGGAAAAGGCGCAGTTATGAAGCTGGGCGAAACGGGAAAAAACACGGGAATACAGGTTGTTCCCACAGGGTGTTTAAGTCTTGACATAGCTTTGGGAGTAGGGGGGATTCCCAGAGGAAGAATCATAGAGATATACGGCCCGGAATCGGGAGGAAAAACAACAACCGCCCTCCACATGGTGGCGGAGGTTCAAAAGCTGGGAGGAATTGCCGGCTTTATAGACGCCGAGCATGCCCTCGACCCTGTTTATGCTTCAAAAATAGGTGTTGATATAAACGAGCTTTATGTTTCACAGCCGGATAACGGCGAACAGGCTCTTGAAATATGTGAAACAATGGTGCGCTCAGGGGCTATAGACATAATTGTCGTTGACTCTGTGGCGGCGCTTGTTCCCAAGGCTGAAATAGACGGCGAAATGGGTGATTCTCACGTAGGCCTTCAGGCAAGACTTATGTCTCAGGCACTGAGAAAGCTGACAGGTGTCTGCGCAAAGAGCAACTGCATAGTTATTTTTATAAACCAGCTGAGAGAAAAAATAGGCGTTATGTTCGGAAACCCGGAAACAACCACCGGCGGCCGTGCCCTTAAGTTTTATTCTTCTATAAGAATAGACATAAGAAAAAGCGGCGACCAGATTAAAAGCGGCACAGACATCTTGGGAAACAGAACAAAGGCCAGGGTTGTTAAAAACAAGGTTGCCCCTCCTTTTAAAACCGCCGAGTTTGATATTATGTTCGGAGAGGGAATCTCAAGCGTAGGTGATATTTTAGACCTTGCCGCTGATATCGACGTTGTGAAGAAGGGCGGCGCATGGTATTCATATAACGGAGTCAAAATAGGTCAGGGCAGAGAAAACGCAAAGAAATACCTTAAGGAGAATCCCGAAATTTGTGATGAAATAGAAACTGCCGTAAGAGAGCAATACGGTATTCCCAAAATGGATATAAAGCTTAACGAGGAAGCTCCTGCTGAGGAAAAGGAAGAAAAGCCCAAGAAAACAAGGGCTTCAAAGGCAAAGGCAGAAACATCCAAGGAAAGCCCTGAAGCCGAGGAGGATACCTTTGACGAAGAGGATCTTGCGGAGCTTGAGGCGGAGGCTGCGGCAGAAGAAGCCGCCGATATTACCGAAGCATGATTATAACGGATATACAAAGGCAGAAGCACAGCGAAAAGAGGTTTTCCGTTTATATTGACGGAAAATATTCCTTTGGGGTAACTGATATCGATCTGCTTTATTACAAGCTTAAAATCGGCGAATCCCTTTCGGAAGAAAAATATAACGAAATTCTTTACAATAACGCCTATGCCAAGGCAAAGGAAACAGCCCTTCGTTTTTTGGGCTTCAGAATGAGAAGCCGAAAGGAAATTTACGACAGGCTTAAAAAAGACGATTTTGCCGAAGAAATTACAGAGGGAGTTATTGCCTTTTTGGAGGAATACGGCTATATTGACGACAAAGCCTTCGCCAAGGCCTATATCGACGAAAAAAGGCGGCTTAAGGGCTACGGCGGCATAAGGCTTAAACAGGAGCTTTTGTGTAAGGGAATAAGCCGTGAAATTATCGACGGGTTTTCCGACGAGCTGGAAAACGATGATATCGAAATTATAAAAAAGGCGATAGACAAAAAGCTCAAAGGCCGGCCGCCGGAGGATATGAAGGAAAAACAAAGGCTTTTCGGACATCTTATTAGAAAGGGCTTTCCCTATGAAAAGGCGAAAGAAGCCCTTGCGGAATATATTGAAGAGCTCGAAGCCGGTGAAGAATATGAGGATTAGGGAGATGACAGGTGATGAATGAAAACATAAATGCTCTTTTGAGGGAATTTAAGGACTGCTGTGAAAATTATGAAGCTGACAGGGCTAAGGCTTTAAACGACAGTATAGTTTCATATTATAAAAGAAACGGCCTTACTGAGTCGGAAAATTTTGCCTGTCATATGTATAATTTAAGCCTGTTTTACATAAATTCAGAAGACTGGTCACAGGCTCTTAAACACGGCAAAACAGCCCTGAGTCTGGCCAAAAAGCTGGGAAATGATAAGCTGTATGCCGAATTTTCGGCCAATATGGGCATAATTTATTCTTATTTGGGAGATAAGACCACAGGGCTTTACTGGTTTCAGACAAGCCGCCGCTTAGCAGCGAGACGGCCGGAGCTTTTCACCGAGGAGGAGACAGCCGGCTTTGCGGTGAACCTGGGCAGCGGTCTTTATGAAACGGGAGCATATGAAAAAGCCCTGACAAGTCATAAAGAGGCTTTAAGGCTTAAGAAAGAAAAAGATGATGATTATGCAAACATTTTGAACCTTATAGGCTATGACCTGGAAAAGCTTAAAAGATACGGCGAGGCTCTTCGCTATTTAAACAGTGCCTTAAGCGTATATGAACAGCTGGGCTATAAGGGCGACGAGGATTATATAGCCAACGTAAGCTATATTGCCGGAGTTTATAAAAAAGACGGCAATTTCGAAAAGGCTATGACCGAATATGAAAAGGCGATTTTTCTTCTTAAAAAGGAAGGCCTGGGAGAGGAACCCTTCTGCGGCGAAATTATGAATAGAGCTGCCGAGCTTTATTCCGAAACGGGAAACGATAAAAGAGCGCTTGATCTCAGGAACGCCGCCCTTAAAATATTCGAAAAAAAGCTTGGCGGCAAAAACCTGTTTTATGCAAACTGTTTAAAGGAAATAGCAAACATATACTACAGAAATTACATCTACGGTATGGCCGTATCTTATCTGCAGAGAGAGCTTGAAATAAAAAGTTCCCTTATGTCTGTTGAAGACAGGGAATATTTAAACGATATTCTTTTTCTTGCGGAAATACACGATAAAAACGATCAGCCCGAGAAAGCCTCTGATATTTATGAATATCTTTTGGAAAATATTTCTCCCCAAAATCCTCATTATAAAAAAATTATATTTAAGCTGGCTTCAAGATTCAGAAGCTTAAACGCCGGCGGCAAGCTTTACAGGCTTTATGACAAATACAGAAAAGCCGAGCCGGCGGCCTCGTTTGACGATTTTTTGATGCTGGCGGAATCATATAACGGTTAAGAACGTGTGCCTGTCCGGCGCATATAAAAAGGGCATCAAGACTTTTATAGTCTCGGTGCCCTGTTTTTTCTTATAAAATAAGCAGTTCAGCCGTGCTCCCTGCAC
>JAJQCI010000174.1 GCA_021202835.1 Clostridiales bacterium
TATTTTAGTCAAACTGCTCATAAAAACCCCTTTTTCAGGGGGCAATATGTTCATAATTTAGTTTATATTTCACATTTTTTTCATTTGTCAATATTCCTTTTGGTAATTTTTCACAGATATCAATGTCTCTGATTATACTATTTCCTTGAAAAGCCCTCCCCTGTCACCTCGGCGGCGTCGGTTATTATCATAAAAGCCCCGGCGTCGGTTTCGAGAATAAGCCTTTTAAGGGGAGAAACCTGTTTTTTGCTCACGACGCATAAAATTACATTTTTTTCTTTCTTTGTATACTCTCCCCTGCCCTTAAGGGTTGTTACTCCTCTTTCGAAATTATTCATTAAAAGCCGGCCTATTTCCTCAGATTTGTCGGAAATTATATATACTGCCTTTGCATACCCTGCCCCGGTGATTACAAAATCCATAACCTTAACGGCTATATAAACGGAAACAAGGGCATAAAAAGCATTAATTGAGCCGAACTCCCAAAAGCCCATTGCGATTATTGCGTAATCTATAACAAGTATAAGAGACGATACTGAAAAAGAGGGGAGCTTTATATTTAAAATCGTCGCCAAGAGGTCGCTTCCCCCTGTTGTAAAGCCTGTTTTCAAAACAAGCCCAAGCCCCAGGCCTTCTATGATACCCCCGAAAACCGCAGCAATGGCCAAATCCGTTTCAAACTCGGGAATAAAGGCCGTAAGCCAAATCATAACAGAGAGCAAAACAGTAGAATAAAGACTCTTCTTAAGCTTTTTAAAGCCCATAACCCAAAATCCCCATAGAAACAAGGGTATGTTTATAATCGAAAAAAGAATCCACAAAGGCAGGTTTATATTAAACAGGCCGTAAACCGCCGAGGCCATAAGAATAGCCAGCCCGGAGGCTCCCCCTATAACAAGGCTGTGGGCGTCGAAAAATGAATTAACCCCTACGGCCATCAAAAACGTTCCCAAAACAATGTTGTAAATATCCTCTTTTAATTTCAAGCCCTTCACTCCCTTCGGAAATTAGCTTTCCCCGTGAGAGTGTTTTTATTCCCGGTTTAAAAACCCCGCTTCATATTCGAAACGGGGCATATTTCAGAGTTTGTTTCCGCCTATTGTGTTAAAGCTTATATCCATTGGCTTTACTGTGTGGGTCATATAGCCTGTTGAAATTATGTTTACGCCGCAGCCCTTGAAGCTGCCTATTGTGTCGGGGGTTATTCCTCCCGAGGCTTCGGTTATTATTCCGTCGGGAACGAGCTTGACAAGCTCCTTTATTTCCTCCGGAGTTCTGTTGTCAAACATTATTATGTCGGCCCCTGCCGAAACAGCCTCTTTAACCTGTTCGGCGCTTTCTGTTTCAACCTCTATTTTTACTGTGTGGCCGAGGCCTGCCCTTGCTTTTTTAACTGCTCCCGTTATTCCTCCGGCAAAGGCCGTATGGTTGTCTTTAAGCATAACGCCGTCATAAAGCCCCATGCGGTGGTTGAAGGCTCCGCCGCAGGTTACGGCGTATTTATCCAGCATTCTTAAGCCGGGAATTGTCTTTCTTGTGTCAACAACCTTAATCGAAGGGTCGTCCAAATTGTCCACAAGTGTTCTTGAAACTGTGGCTATTCCGCTGAGCCTCTGCATAAGGTTTAGAATTATTCTTTCACAGGAGAGAAGAGTGATTACCGAGCCTTCGCTTTCGGCTATAACGTCGCCCTTTTTAACTCTGTCACCGTCTTTTGCGTTAAGCTTTACGGTTACATCATAATCTCCGTAAACCTCATAAACCGTTTTTATTAAAAACAAGCCGCAGACAATTCCGCCGGTTTTGGCCACAAAGCCCCCTCTGCCTTTTGTTTCCTTATCGAATATAAGATTTGCCGACAAATCTCCCGTGCCTAAATCTTCATTTAAAAAGCCTTTTATCTGTTCTCTTAACAAAATTTCATTCATTGATTTTCATCCTCTACAATATAGTGAGCGCCGAAGCTTTCCTTTCTTTCAAGCGCCGCCTTTGCTATAAGCCAGCCTGTTGTAAGCATATTATAAATTTCAAGCTCTGCGTCGGAAACGGAGTCGGGGTTTATTCTTCCGAAGCCGTTTTCGTCAGGCATATATTCCTCAAAAAATTTAACTGCCTTCTTAAGCTTGCTTTCGGTTCTTATAATGCCTACGCAGTTCATCATAACCTTCTTTATGCTGCCTTTTGAAGGAAGGGGGAGCTTCGGCTCAAGGCTTGAGGGCTCATATTCACAAAGCTTCAGGGCTCTGTTTGATGAAATTATGTTATCCGCCGTAAGTCTGCCGAAAACAAGCCCTTCAAGGAGGGAATTGCTGGCAAGACGGTTTGCCCCGTGAACACCTGTGCAGGCGGCCTCGCCTACGGCGTAAAGCCCTTTAATCGTTGTCTCTCCCGTAGGCAAAGCCTTAACTCCGCCCATATGGAAATGGGCCCCGGGAGCAACGGGAATAAGGTTCTTGCTTAAATCAAGGCCGTTTGTTTCGCATATTTCCGAAACATAGGGGAATCTGGTTTTAAAGTCGTGTATTTTGGAAATATCCAGATAAATCTGTTCTCCGGCAAGAGTGTGGGTATATACTGCTCTTGAAACAACGTCTCTGGGGGCCAAATCCTTAAGAGGGTGAACCCCTTCCATAATTTTTTCGCCCTTTTCGTTTATAAGAACGCCGCCGTCACCTCTTACGGCTTCGGTTATAAGGCCGTAGTTTTTGCCGCCGAATGTAAGAAGGGTAGGGTGAAACTGAACAAATTCCAGATTTTTAAGCTCGGCGCCGCATCTGTAGCCCAAGGCAACACTGTCCCCCGTTATTGTGGAGTCGTTTGAAGTGCCGGGGTAGAGATTGCCTATGCCGCCTGTTGCCAAAACTATGTAAGGAGCTGAATAGGTGTGATATTTTCCGTCGGCTGTTCTTGTGATGACGCCTGTAGCTTCGCCGTCTTTTGTGATTATGTCAATAACAGGCTCGTCCTCGTGGATTTCGGCTCTGTCGGCTAAATTAACATAAAGCTGTTCCATAACCTTAAGGCCGGTTCTGTCGCCGCCGGCATGAATAACTCTGGCCAGCTTGTGGGCGGCCTCCTTTCCGAAGCTTAAAGAGCCGTCAGGGTTTTTATCGAAGTTCATTCCGTCATCAATAAATTCCCTTATAACGGAAGGAGCGGTTTTAACAAGGGTAAGAGTTGCCTCTTTGTTGTTAAGGCCGCAGCCTGCGGTGAGGGTGTCTTCATAGTGTGACATATAGCTGTCGTTTTCACCTAAAGCCACTGAGATTCCCCCCTGGGCAAGGGTTGAATTACAGTTCATTTTTTTCGATTTTGTAAGCATAATTACTTTTTTACCATTATCGCAAAGTCTGCAGGCCACCGAATGTGCGGCGATGCCTGCCCCGATAATGATAACATCGGTTGAGATCATTTAAATTCCTCCATAGGGATCTATATTATTTAAGGAAACGACCTTGTTAAGGTGATATTCCCTTTTCATTTTCATGTTAATTTCTCTTATATTATATCATTGCACAAAATTGAAAATAAATCAAGTCTTTTAGATAGTGTCTACACGAGTTTAGCTTAAAACTGACAGCCAAATAGCAATGC
>JAJQCI010000353.1 GCA_021202835.1 Clostridiales bacterium
GCGGAAATGATGATTAATTCAAAACAAAAATTAGTTTTTGTTTCCTTAAATCACCATTTTCCAAGAGGAAAAGCCGCCCCGTTTAAATCAGTTTAAATTATAAATATGGGTTTGGGTCAACATACTGACCGTTTATTCTTACTTCAAAGTGGAGATGGGCCCCTGTAGAATAGCCTGTCGAACCGGCCTTTGCAATAACCTGTCCCCTTACCACACTCTGGCCCACGGTAACACAGAGGGATGAGTTATGGCCGTAGAGAGTTGAAAAACCGCCGCCGTGGTCTATTATAACACAGTTTCCGTAGCCGTTTCTCATTCCCGAATAGATAACAGTTCCGTCATCAGCGGCAACAATATCCGTTCCGTAAGGCGCTCTCATATCAAGGCCGGAATGAAACTCGCCCGAGCCCGAAATAGGGCTTGACCTGTAGCCGTAAACGTCGTTTATTATACCTACATAAGCAGGAACGGGCCATAAAAATCTGCCGCCGCCGTAGCTGTAAATCTTGTTTGAGCTGGAGTATGACGCCGCATTGGATGCCGCTGCCGCCGCTGCTTTTTTAGCCGCTTCGGCTTCGGCCTCGGCCTTTTGAATAAGTGATTTTATGTATTCGTTGTCGTCTTCCAAATCTGCCAGCTGCTGATTATATGAAGCTTCGTCAGAGCTGAGCTTTGAAATAAGCTCAAGCTTTTCCTGAACCTTGCTGTCAAGCTCTGATTTTTTCGCCGCTGTCTGGGCAGTTAAAACCTCAAGCTCCTGCTTGCAGTCTTCTATTTCGTTAACCTTGTCGTTAATTAAGGTTTCGAGAGCCTGAAAGTCTGCAAGGAGATTGTTGTCATAGTCCATAATTCTGCTTACATACTCCACACGGTTTAAATAATCGCTGAAGCTTTCGGCGTTAAGCAGAATTTCAAGATAGCCTACATTTCCTTCTTCATACATAACCCTTATTCTGCTTTTAAGGGTTTCATACTGTGTTTCTCTTTTGGCTGTTGCGGCTTCAAGCTCGGCTTGGGCGTCGCTCAGCTGTTTGTTTGTGTCGTCCAAATCCTGCACTAAGGATTCATATTCGGAGTTTACCTGGTTAAGCTCGGTATCCAGCTTTTCGACTTCTTCCTTTGCCGTTGATTTCTGGGCTGTTGTGTCGTCAAGCTGACTCTGAACCTCACTCATTTTTTCTTCGTTTTGTTCCAGTTCCTCTTTATATTCGGAAATATTGTCCGCAAGGCTTGCGGTAATATTTCCTGCGGCCACAACAGCCGCCAAAAACAAGGCTGAAATTTTTTTCTTCATAGTTTAACACTTCCCGATTTATACTCTTAAATATTTTCTCATTGAACTTGCCGAACCTATTATTCCCAAAAGTATGCCGAAAATTATTGTAACGGGGGCGATGAATATAAAAATATCCACAGCACTTGCAAATTCGGCAATATTGTTAATAACGGGGGCCTTTTCGGCAACGAGACGGAGACATTCCGTATAGCCGAAGAAGCAAAGCAAGGTAGGAATAAGCGAACCTATTAAACCTATAAGCATACCCTCTATAACAAAGGGCCATCTTATAAACCAGTCGGTAGCGCCTACATATTTCATAATATTAATCTCGTTCTTTCTTATAACCACAGTAAGACGAATAGTGTTCATAATGATGGAAACCGATATGATGCAGAGAATAACAACAATTATAAGGCTGAAAATTCTGACAGCCGTGTTAATCTTAACAAGACCGTTTGCCTCTTCTGTGGCGTGTCTTATTTTTTCGATTCCCCTGTATTCATATTCGCCGGCGCTGTACTGGGAAGCGTCATAAAGCTCCATTCCGGCTACACCGCCGTCGCTGTCGGAGGTGTATCCGGAATATGAGCAGTCAAGCTGAACATTTCACCCTGCCGTTGCGGCGCCTGCGCTGTCAAGAGTGTTTAAAAGATCATGAGAGGGCGCAGCTGAATAGGTTGCGGCTTCTGTCTCACTTTCTGCCGCAGCCGCTTCTGTAGCGGCTGTTGTGGCTTCTGCCTGAGTTTCCGCCTGTGTCTGCGCTTCCGTCTGAGCCTCGGCCTGTGCCTCAGTCTGAGGCTCTGCGGCGGCCTGGGTTACCGCTTCGGCAGCCGCTTCACTGCTTTCTGCCGCAAGATCTGCCTGAGCGCCGCTTGTTACAACCTCCGTTGCTATTTCGGTTTGGGCGGCTGTTTGACTTTCCGCAGCCGCAGCCGTTGAAGCCTCCGCCGTTTCCTCCGGCTCAACAATGCCCAGTTCTTCAGCCTGTTTTCTTGTTATTTCATTTCCGTTTTCGTCAAGATAAACTCTCTCGATTTCATCTGTTTCTATTGAACTGTTAAGCTCGGCTTCAACGGAAAGCTGAATCATTTCAAGCTCCTTAACAACCTGTTCCTGATATTTTGCTCCGTCCAGACTTATTTCGAAGGAGGCCGGGAGGGGGTTGTCATCACGAAGGCCCTCCAAAATAGAGGGATTTTCCCAGGAATCCAAAGCGTCGGTTAAATTATCGTCGGCGGTTTTATATACAACCTCCGTAACATGGTCGATTGAAGCGATTCTGTCGCCTATTTCTTCGGCCATTTCGTCGGAAACATCTTCACCTAAGAAAACCGTAATGCCTATTGTTTCTTCAATCTGCTCAAGCATATAGTCTATGTTCAGACATATGCAGAGAGACAAAATAAGTATAAAGGAGCAGGCGGCCACGGTTGCTATTGCGGCGAGAGACATAAAGCCGTTTTTAAACATGCCTCTTACGCCCTGAGCCAGGTGATATTTAAATGTTCTAAATTTCATCGTTATAACCACCTTCCGCAACATCGCTTACGAGAACGCCGTTATTAAGGTGAATAACACGCTTCCTCATTGCGTTAACAATTTCCCTTGCATGGGTCGCCATAACAACAGTTGTTCCTCTTGAATTAATTTCCTTCAAAAGCTCCATAATACCCCAGGCTGTGTCGGGGTCTAAATTTCCCGTAGGCTCGTCGGCTATAAGTAAGGGGGGCTTGTTTATAACCGCCCTGGCTATAGCCACTCTCTGCTTTTCGCCGCCGGAAAGCTGATCCGGATAGGCGTTGGCCTTTTTATGTAAGCCGACCAGCGAAAGTGTTTGAGGAACGGACCGCCTTATATTTCGGTTTGAAGCCTCTATAACCTGCATGGCAAAGGCCACGTTTTCATAAACGGTTTTAGAGGGAAGAAGCCTGAAGTCTTGAAAAACACAGCCTATTTTTCTTCTTAAATAAGGCACCTTCTTTCTTTTAAGCGACGAGAGCTTTGTGTCGTCTATATAGACCTCTCCCGTTGTGGGTTCTATTTCTTTTAAGAGAGTTCTTATAAATGTGGACTTTCCCGAGCCGGAGGAGCCTACTACAAAAACAAACTCTCCCTTTTCGATTTCTATTGAAAAATCCTTAAGACCCAACGCTCCGTTTTCGTAAATCTTTGTTACATTCTGCATTGAAATCATACTGCTCAAAACTGCTCATTCCTTTTTTTCTTTTGTAGCTAAGCCAAATAATATCACCGCTTAGTTAAAATAAACTTACGCCTTTATTAAAGTATTCTT
>JAJQCI010000066.1 GCA_021202835.1 Clostridiales bacterium
GGAACGGAGAGGAGGCGGTTAGTTTGCTTGAATGTTTCTATAACATCTAATTTAATTTTTTAATCCTTTTGCAGGTTTTTCGTCCTCTTTTTTGCCTTTTGGGGATGAAGCTTTTGACCCACAATTTCGCAGCAGTTCTGTCGTGCAAGGTGCACAGCCGAACCGCTGCGGACTTTCAAATATAAAGCTCATTATTTTTTCTTTCGGAGCAGACTTTGCTCAGCGCATTTTCTACAGCCGAAACCGCCGCTTCATTAACTTTGCGGGCTGACCGGGGACACTTTACAACGCACCTCATACAATGAATACATTTTTCACTGTCGGTAATTTTTATATTCTCTTTGCTGATTGCCTGTGCCGGACATTTTTCTGCACAAAGGCCGCAGCCGTCACATTTGTCATCAGCTTCCGGAACCAGGCCGCCCCTGCCGGATTCTTTATACGGACGATTGCCGGGTATCTTCAAAGCAAATTTTTGGGAAGTGTTGTTTTTAATTTTTTCAAGAATTTTTTTCGCAAAACCGCACAGCTCATCTCTGTCCTGCCTGTCCGGTCTGCCGGCGGCAAACTTATGTATGATAGAATGCTCCGCAGCCGCAGCGACAGCGGAAATAACTCTGAAATTACTTTCCTCCGCAAGATCGCTTAATTCAATAAGAGTATCTTCATATGCACGATTTCCGTATACACAAACAACAACACAACGGGCCTGACCGCCGTTTATTTGCTTAAGACGCAAAGCCGCAAGCGCCGGCACACGTCCTCCGTAAGACGGAACCGCAATAACGGCCATATCATCCTGTTCAAAATTCAGTTCGGAAAAATCGATTCCAAAATCTGTCAGGTCAATATTGTTAATATCATCTCCCAATTCTTCTGTTATAATATCTGCAGTCCTCTGTGTTCCTCCTGTCGGGCTGAAAACAATACGGTGTATTTTCATAGCTTTTCCTCCTTTAATTTTAAAATATTGCTGCTTATAGAATGAAAAAGGCTTTTCCGAAAATAAGCGGAAAAGCCCCTTTTATTTTATCCCTCTTCGGGGTTAAAGTCACAGACTATGTTAAGACTGCCTACATTAAAATCAGTGTTTGCAGCATAAACCGTGTCATTATGGTCCGCATATTTCACATTAAGGGTAACGTCGGTATCACCGCCGCCTACAACCTTAAAGGTATAAACGGCTATTACTCCGTCGGCATACTCCGATTCTGCGTCGGAGACTCCCTCGGTAAATACGGAGCCGTCGGCACCTTCAACCTCAGGAGAAACAAGCTCCAAAATATCCGTATCATATTCTATGGTATAGTTAAGACTTGTTATGCCCGGGTTATCCTTTATGTTTACAGTTACATCAAAGGTTTCGCCTAATGTATCGTGAAGTGTTGTTTCTGTGTCAAGATATATTGAAAAGCCTTCGGCATCCGCAAGATCTATAACGTCCTCTGTTTTGCCTTCTGTTCTGGGGTCATTATAAGATTTTAAGAACCTTGAAAGAGATTCAAGCGTACCCTCCGAGTTGTCCTTCGACACGGGAGTGCCGTTTTCTCCGCTTAAAACCGTGTCTGAGCCATTTATTGCTTCTGCCATAAAATAAGCAATGGTTTTTGCGCCGTAGGAGTTAAGGTGGGTGTTGTCGATTCTGTAGTTTTCGTCAAGCTCTCCCGAAGCTGTCAAATATTCCTTTGTTGTCATATAGTCGTCAGAGAAGCAGGCATGATAAGCCCCATAGCCGTCTGAACCGTCGGCGCTGCCTCTGCCTAAGCTTATATATTCGTTATATGTCATTTGAGTGTTGTCAATATACGGGAGGTCAAGCTTTTCGGCCAGTTCTCTTATAGTTTCGGAATAGTTTCCGAAGCCCTTTTCGGTTAAATCGTGAATATCACTGCCGAATACAACGTCGGAAGTACGGCTTCTTCTTATTATGGGGGTTGCCAAAATAACGTTAACTCCTGCGTCCCGGGCAGGCTTTATGTAGTTTACATAGAGAGAATTTGCAAACTGTCCTTCAGTATCGATTCCATCGGCACCCATAGAAGCGTTTGTAAAACGGGCTTCGTCGGAGTCTTTTTCGTCATTGTGGCCGAAAGCGATTATTAAATAGTCGCCTTTCTTCCACGAGCCTGTAAGAGAGGCATAATTGGCGTTTCCCGTAAAGCTTTTTGAGCTTATTCCCGATACGGCATAGTTTACAAGGTTTATTTTGCCTGTGTTAAAATAATTGTCAAAGGCCATACCGAAACCGTTTCTCATAACAAGGTAGTTTCCGCCGTTTTTATAATAGTCTGAAACAGAATAGGGAGAGCCGGTTGAGTCACCTATAAGGTAGAGAGTAGGCAGAGACGAATCTATGTCGCTTTTCTTTTCGTCTCCCTCATACAGCGAAACACCGGAAACATATATCTTTTTGTTGTATGAAGCCTTTGTTGTTTCAAAAACAAGCTCGTTTATGCTGTCCGGTTCAAATGAAGCAGAAACAGAAGCTCCGTCGGCAGAAAGAGTGACGGTTTTTGATGAAAAGTCAAATGTAAACTTAACTGTCTTAAGCTTGTTCACGGGAAGGGTCGTTCCCAAAGAAAGGGAATTAAAATTATCTCCGTTTGTAATTAAAACAAGATATCCTGTGGGAAGCAGACGAAGCTTAGCCGCTTCATTTCCTTCCGAATCCTTAATTCTGCATAAATCCATACCGAGGGAATTTGCGCCCAAGGTTGTTTCAACAGAGACAACGCCTTCGCTTACAGCTTTAAAGGGAATATGAAGAGCTGTTGTTTCGGCGGATGACTTATCTGTAACGGCTGCGCAGATTGTTCCGTCTAAGGTTTCATATACAGCATAGCACTGATTGTCGGGGCCCTCTGTTGTGTAATAAGCCGAGCCCTCGTCTTTTGGAAGCCTGTCTCCGGCGGCGCCTGTTGAAAAATTAAGCTCAACAGGTGATATTTCCGCAGAATAGGCCGTTATGTTAATAATGGAAAACATCATAATAATCACCGTAAATAAAGAAATTATTTTTTTCATTCAGATTACACCCCCGAACCGCAGTGAGCACATTTTGTGGCTTCGATGTGAATTTCCGACTTGCAGTAAGGGCAGATTTTTGTTGTTGGTGCGGCCGGCGCTTCTTCCTTTTTGTGCATTTTGTTTATGGCTTTTACTATTGTAAAAAGCACAAAGGCCGTTAAAATAAAGTTTATAACAGCCCCCAAAAGAGTACCCACGTCGAATATGCCTACAGTTCCCACAATTTCGCCCATATCGCCGCCGCCTGTGGCGAGGCTTATTATGTAGTTTATAAGGGGAGTTATAATGCAGTCAACTATATTTGTTATAATAGAGTTGAAAGCAGCCCCGATAACAATACCAACGGACATATCGATCATATTACCCTTCATGGCAAACTCTTTAAATTCCGTCAAGAACTTTTTCATAAAATTACCTCCTGAAAATTATTTTTATTTTATACATTATAACAAATTTCTATGTCCTTTTCAAGATAATTAGAATATATACGAAATTTTTTTCATTTCATTTGCAACAGCTCAGCAAGGCACGGCTGAACTGTTG
>JAJQCI010000265.1 GCA_021202835.1 Clostridiales bacterium
GAGGGCCGGGATATAAACATAACATCGGCAGATATATTTACGACTAAAGGTTCGTTGGCCGGCTGTATTATAAGAGATACAAACAAGAGTATTAACGTAAAGACCAGGTAATATTATAAAAGCTCAGATTAAATATAAAAAGGAGGATTGGGATGAAAGACTGTAAAAAGAAAATCGCAAACACAGCAGCTTCAATAATGGTTTTGACATTGAGCTGCTGCCCTGTTTTCGGGGGAGAGACAGATACTTCCACATATTATAAGAATTCATCGGTTGTTGAGGATTTAAAAGGAAAGGCGGAGTTCAATAAAAAAACAAACATAACTGTCGAAGATGAGACAGGCGGATCAATAACTACAAAGAAGGTCAGTATAAATACAGAAAAAATTTCAGGTGAAGGTGAGGTTGTTATATCAAACAAGACAGATACCGAGTATAAAAACGTCAGCAGTCCAGTTATTGTAGATTTGGAAATAGACATAAACAGTCCTATTATTTACGGAGACGATGTTGATGTATCAATCGAGAATGAGTCGGAAACAAGCTTCGAGAACACAGACGCAGCTTATATTTACAAATACGGCTATAGCTATAACAATGCAGTTGTGCTTCCCTATTTTGACAGCAGCGGTCAAGTGATAACAGGAAAATAAAGGAGGGGGTTTTGATGAAAGGCGGCTTATTAAAAAGACTTACAGCCATTGCAGCAGCTCTGACAGCAGCAATTGTCTGCTGCTGTAATGTTTTCGCCTCGATAACCGTTACAAGCTCGGCAGGCAGCAGAATTGAGATCAAAAACGGCTCAATTGTTATCGAAAGGCAAAGCCTGAATGACAGAGGAATGTGGAGCAGTTTTATTTTAAAGGATATCTTGATGAATAATCCTCCCGAAGAGGAAGGGGGCAAAATTAATTCGGGAGAGGAAAACACAACAGAAGCTATAACGGAGACTGTTACGGAAGGTACAACAGAAAGCACAGAAGAATACAACGGGTTTGATGATTACGTTTATGAAGTCGTAAGGCTTACAAATGAAGAAAGAGCAAAGTACGGTCTGCCGGAGCTTAAAATAAGCGAGAAGCTTACCGAAGCAGCTCAGGAACATGCAGAGGATATGTATTTAAACAACATTTTTTCACATACTTACTCAAATGGTGACACCATAGCCGACAGAGTTGAAGGATATAACTGTTTGGGAGAAAACATAGCCTTTGGCTGCACTTCGGCGGAGGGGGCCGTCAGCGGCTGGATGAATTCAGAAGGACACAGGGCAAACATATTATATGAAGGATTCACGGAAATAGGAGTTGGTTTTAAAGAAGGATATTGGGTTCAGATGTTCGGAGGATAAAAAAGCATAATAAAACAGAAAAGAGGCCTTTTTGACAAAACACGAAAACATATGTGTTTGTCGGAGGGGTTTCTTTTTATGTTAAATAACTTTATACGATACTCGGCAAACAAAACGATTTGGGTGTAATCTGACAGCTCCCCCTGAAAGCGGAGCCTTATCTAATAACAACATATATAGCTGAGACAGCCTACCCCCTCCCCCGGAGAGATTTTTTTTATGATACAATTAAGTCAAGTTAAGCAACAAATAAAAAACCAAGTGAAAACCACGGGTCAGCCCGAGTATAGAAGGAGGAGATAATGTGGAAGTTTTTATAAGCAACAGCAGAGGCAGTTTTATTTTACCGGTAAAGACACGACTTTTATCGGAGAGGGTAATTTTTATAGAAGGCGAAATCACTGCCGAGTCTGCCAATGAATTCAAACAAACTGTTATGTATCTGCTTTATGAAAGTGACGACAAGCCTATTTCTATTCAGATTAATTCCTACGGAGGAAGTGTTGAAGCCGGACTTTTAATCTATGACATTATCAAAGGCCTTGAAACAGAAGTCAATATCTGCTGCACGGGCATTGCGGCTTCTATGGCGGCAATCATATTTGCCGGAGGACAAAAGGGACGCCGTTTTATTCTTCCCCATTCCAGGGTGATGATTCATGAACCCTTCGTTTCCGGCGGAATCGGCGGAAGTGCGGCAACAATTCAGAAAACAGCCGAATCTATTATTGAAGCAAAGAAAAATATAATTGAACTTTTGACAGCCGATACAGGCAAAACCGAAAAGGAGATAGAAGCTGCTATTTCCTACGATAATTTTTTAAATGCACATGAAGCGGTAAGATTCGGAATAGCCGATAAAGTTGTTAAAAAATTGATTTAAGGAGGTTTTTCTATGAAGTTAGATCCTATAGTACTTGGTAAAAATTTCTGCCTTATGGGCAGCGAGGTTGGGGTTATGCGCCCAAACGACAATGTTCTTGCCGACGGCTGCAGCGGCTGCGGAAAGTCAACAAGCCTGCTGCTTCCCACTATGGCCAGAATGAAGAATATGAATGCGATTGTTTCATATGCAAAAGAGGAGGACGCCTATAAAATGGGGCGTTATATGGAGACTAAGGGCTTCAGAACGGAATATCTTAACATATGCACCCCGGAAAGGAGTACAGTGGCTTATGACCCGATTCCCTATATTAAAAGCGACAGTGATATAGAGGCCCTGTCTTCGTCTGTTGTATATTCGGTTTTGGAAAAGACGGTAGATGCATTTTGGAACACGAACGCAATACAGCTTTTAAACGGGCTGATTAAGGCGGAAATGATGATTAAGAAAAATCCGGGAATGGCAGATGTCCTGGAGTTGTTTGAAAAAACAGTTTGTAAAAATTGCAGAAACAGTGATTTAATGTCAGATGAATTATTCAGCTCAATAGAGGAGGATTATCCCAACTGTCATGCCGTAATAGAATATAAGGCGTGGAAGTCTATGCCTGAGAAAACGGCCTCTTCTGTAAGGGCCACCCTTAAAGGAGCGCTGAACGCCGTTTTTCCCGAGGAGATAAAACATATTTTGAGAAACAGAAAACAGGTTGATTTTGAAGAGCTTGGCAGAGAAAAAATGGTTTTGTTTATAATTTCAGATTCAGCCGAAGCATGGCAGGGTTATTATACCAATCTTTTTTGGGGAACTGCCATAAAGGAGCTGAGGAGGACGGCCGACGGTTCTCCCGGCCATCATCTCAGAAGACCTGTAAGACTTTATTTTGATGATTTTGCATGCACCGGAATAATTAATAATTTTGATAAAAATATAAGCGTTATGAGAAGCTATGGAATTTCCTGTATGATTCTTTTGCAGAGTCAAACTCAGCTTGAAAGCATATACGGAGCCGACAAAGCAGCCATTATTCGTCAAAACTGCCCTGTTCAGCTTTATTTTCCCGGCGGCTTTGACGACAGATCCTGCGAGTTGGTTGGAAAAAAGATGAATATTGCTTATGAGGATGTTCTTTATGCACCTATAGGAAAGGTTTTTGTTATGGCGGCAGGAAGAAAGCCGACTCTTGTTTCCCGTTATGATACTTTTCACAGTAAGGAGTATGAAGACTATTTGAGAGCAAACAGCATCATTTACAGAGAAAAGGCAGTTGTTTGATGAAGGAGGCATAAATATGGCAAATATATTTTATCGTGATGATT
>JAJQCI010000199.1 GCA_021202835.1 Clostridiales bacterium
TGAATGGAAGAATTTGCTATTCATCTTGTTATACTAACTAAATGACATTGGTTCAGCCGTGAAAGTGGCGTCGGATGTGCAGCAGACACTTCGCAGGCGTTTGGTGTTCCACTCGTGCAAAATGCATGACTGAACTGTTACTATTATTGAATGGATTAAACGGCGTGAACGGTATGAAATCGGTGTGAACTGTCATTTACTTAAAAAAAATCGTATGATATAATTTTATATATCGAAAGGAATATATTGACTTAAAAAAGTTTTATTATATATTTTGAGATTTGCAAACAGATTGAAAGGCGTTTAGGTGAGCATATGAAAATTATATCAGATAAAATGATATGCTTTGTGTTATCAGCTTGTTTTGCCTTTGGGAGTGTATACGCTTACGGTTCCGATTATAATACAGAAGAATATGAAGCCGAAACGGCGGAAACAGCCGATGCAGCGGAAGGCTTGGGGGCTGTTGAGGCGGCGGAGGCTTATATTCGTCAGGCTGAGGAAATTCTTTCTTCTCAGGCTGCGGCGGAAGCAAGCCCGGCTCAGTTTAATTCAGCAGAAATAAGCGAGATTTTCGATATAAATTCGGGTATGTATATAGAGACAATCGACAAAGGAATGGAATTTATTTCCTCTGTACCTAATGGCGCCGTTGTGGGCGACGGGGTTTATTTTGAGCTGCCTTCAAATATAACGGCAGAGCTTTTAAAAGACGGAGAAAGCACATCTTTCAGCAACAAAACGGCCATTTCCGCCAAGGGATATTATATTCTTAAGCTTTACGGAACAAACGGCTCGGGAGAAAAAACAGTCAGCGTTTTTACCTTCAGAGTCGGTGAGCCCCCCTCAAACAAGGTTTCCGACAGTACATATAAATATCCGAAGGTTTCTGCGGCGGCCTCCGTGGCATATGACAGCAGTACAGGCTTGTATAAATATACACTGCCCAATTATAAGGCATTTTTTTCGAGTGTTTCCGGCTACGGTGAAACCGTTGAGAGCGCAAGCTTTGTTATTCCCAGAAATTTGGGCTACAGCCTTACAAGAAACGGTCAGACTCTTGCCTTTATGAACAATAAGGTTTACACCGAAAGCGGCAGCTACAGCCTTAAGGTTTACGGTTATAGCTATGCCTCCGGAGAAGGTTATGAGGCCTGTTATGAGACGACTCTGAATTTCACTGTTTACAGTGAGGACGAAGAGGATTTAAGCGCAATTAACGCAGGCGGAGGAGCTTCGGGAATAACTTCGGCGGCTGAAAGTGTATATTCGGCTGTTTCCGGCTCCGGTACGGCAGCTGTGGGTGCCGCTTCGGAGACAAATATTGCTAACGACACTCTTCGGGAAAGCTATTTTGAAACCGCAGGCATATATTCCCAGGCTTTCAGCACGGGAGACGCATTCTACACAAATATACCCAACGACGGCATTGTGGGGGGAAATGTCTATTTTGATATGCCCTATAATATGTCGGTTTCTCTTACAAAAGACGGAACTGTTGTGGAATTTAAGAATAAATCATACATAAACGACGACGGCAGCTACACAATGATTGTGACAGATGTTTTTGACGGCATAACCTCAAGGGCAAGATTTTCTTTCAGAATACAGTCGGGGGTTGAAAGCGCCTTCGATGTTTCAAGCGGAATTTCCGACAGTGTAGGGGAGACAGACTCAGGTGATGAAGAGGGGGAAGAGAGATTTTCCGTTTCAAACAGCTATGACTCCGACAGGGGAATGTTTGTTTTTGACTGCGGCGGAGAAAGCATATATATGTCAGTGCCTGACGGTATGGTGACAAACTATGACGTTCGCATAGAGGTTCCCGACAGCGTTGATGTTGTCTGTGAAAAGGACGGAGAGGAAATAAACTATTCTTCATCCTTTGCCGAGGGCGGAAGATATAACCTTATCTTCTACAGGTCGGGAGATGAGCTTTCATTAAGCTTCGACATTGCCGAAGGCTATGTAAATTATTTAGACGAATTTACGGTTCCGGAAGGATATTCTCTTCTTGTTGCGGAATACAGTGACAACGGCGGTGTTTATGACACAGAATCGGAGGAATATCTGGAAGGAATATCCGAAATAAACGATCAGGCGGAACGCTATGAAAGCCCCTTTGTTCTGCCCCTTGACGGAGAATATGATTTTATTCTTCAGGGCACAAAGGGTATGCCTATACTTTCTCTTTCACTGTTTATTGACAGAACCGCTCCCGAAATAATTTTCGAGGGGCTTGACGAAAATATGAAAACGCAAAGCGAAAGCGTTGTTATATATTGTGAAGAAACCGACGCTCAGGTTGTTTTAACAGACAGCGAGGGAAACGAAACTGTTTTGGATATGTCAAAGGGCGGCGGAGAAATAAGCGGCTCCGGCTCATTTACCCTTATAGCAAGAGATGAAGCCGGAAACGAAAATATATATGAGTTTGTTCTGGGCAGCAAGGGCGGCCCGGGAGCCTTTGGGGCGATAATTGCCCTTATTGTTCTGCTTGCTTTGCTGGGTGCATTTGTTTTTGCAGTCTTTATGGTTATAAGAAAGCTTTTCGGCGTGGGTTCACACAAGGAAAAGAAGGAAAAGAAACCAAAAGAGAAGAAGGAAAAACAGCCCGGTGAGAAAAAGGCAAAGAAAAAGAAAGAAAAGAAGCCCGAGGAAAAAGAGAAAAAAGAGGAAAATCCCGAAGAACCCGGGGAAAAACAAAACATATTCGAACAGCCTGAAAAAACCAAAAAAAGCGTATTTAAGCTTCCGAATCTTTCGGGAATTCTTAAAAAAGACAAAAGGCCGGAAGAATATGAGTCTGAGGAAGCCGCCGGAGAGGAATATGACGGCGATGACGACTGGGAAAACGACGGCTGGGAGGACGACGGTTATTCAGGATATGATGTCTACGGAGATTATGACGACTTTGATGACGGTGATGAAGATTGGTAAAATTTCTTAAAAGCGTTTATTTTGAACTTGTGTGGTATGTTGTTGTTTATGTCTTTTATTACTGCGTACTGACTGCCGTTTTGTATCCTTTGGGTATAAGCACTGCGGCGCTCACGGCTCTGTCTCTTCTTCTTATTTTAAACTACGTAAGAAGAAAAGACAAAAAAAGGGGCATAGGCCTTACTGAGGCTTTCGGCTTAAAGGCCGTCAGGCTTAATAAAAAAGAAATTTTGCTTCTTGCTGTTTTGGGAATTGCCCTTAACCTTACAATCAGCGGCATTTTAAACATACTCCCTTCGGGAATATCGAAAAGCTATACAGAAAGCTACGGCGTTATAATATCGGGAAACATATATGAAACGGTTATTGTTATGGCTGTTGCCACGCCGATACTTGAGGAAATATTTTTTCGGGGAATATTCCAGAGAAAGCTGGGAGAAAAGCTGGGGCCGGGAAGAGGCCTTATAGCCGCCGCCTGTGTGTTCGGCTTTATGCACTTCAACATTGTCTGGAGCATATATTCGGGGATTATAGGCTTTCTTTTGGGAGCGGTTTATCTCTATTACGGA
>JAJQCI010000243.1 GCA_021202835.1 Clostridiales bacterium
CGGCGGTTTATGTTAATTCCCTTGATTATTTTACGGTTTTATGATAAACTTTATTTAACAAAACTGTGGAGGTATCTTATGAAGTTTTATTCTCTTGAAGAAGCAGTCAAAGCGGCCTGCGGAGAAAATTTATATGTTGCAGGTCAAAATAATGTTTACGGCGGCGATATAAACATGACCTACAGGCTCACTCTGTCAGACGGCTCATATGTTTTTTTAAAGGCCAACAGTGTAAAAAATCTTTTCTGCTTTAAAGCTGAAGAAGAAGGCCTCGCCGCCCTCCGAAGCACAAACACCATAGGTGTGCCCAGGGTTCTCGCTGTGGGAGGAGATGTAAGGAGAGGGGTTTCTTTCCTTCTGATGGAATATTTGGAGTCTGCCCCCATGGTGAAAAATTATTGGGAAATCTTCGGGCACGAGCTGGCTATGCTTCACCGTGCCGAAACAGCTTATATGACCGAAAACAAAGACACCCCTTTCGGCTTTAAGTCTGACAATTATATAGGGGCAAACCCTCAAAAAAATACACCCAAATCAAGCTGGGCTGAATTTTTCAGAGACTACCGCCTTATTCCCCAAATGAAAATGGCTGAAAACAAGCTGAATTCCGATTTAAAGAAGAAGTGTGAAAAGCTGCTTGACCGTTTAGACTCTCTCCTGCCCGAGCCTGAATTTCCCTCACTTCTTCACGGAGATTTGTGGAGCGGAAACGCCGTCTGCGGACCGGACGGAAAGGCATGGATTTTGGACCCTGCTGTTTATGTGGGTCATTTTGAGGCCGAGCTTGCTATGACGGAGCTTTTCGGCGGCTTCAGCGAATCGTTTTACGGGGCATATAATGAAATAAACCCTATTGACAGCGGATATGATGAACGGATGGATTTATACAATCTTTATCATATGCTTAACCATTTAAATCTTTTCGGCGACTCTTATCTGAGAACAGTCAGCCGAATTTTAAACAAATATGTATAAAACCGCCTTCAGGCGGAAATAAGGAGGTTTTGATTATGAACACACCTTTTATAATTTTAATTGTAATCGCCGTTATTGTTGTCGGGGCGGCAGTATGGGCTGTTTCCGCAGCAAACAACTTTAAAAGACTGGAAATAAAGGTGTCGGAAGGCCTTTCCGGCATAGAGGTTGCCCTTGAAAAAAGATATGATCTTCTTACTAAGCTTCTCGACACGGCGAAGGGCTATATGAAACACGAAAAAGAAATTTTTACGCAGGTTGTGGCTTTAAGACGGGGTATGAGCTTAGAAGAGCTGAGCGAAGCCGAAAGGCAGATAAACAGTTTATCGGCTGACTTTTTTGCCGTAGCGGAAAACTACCCGGAGCTGCGCTCAAGTCAGGTTTTCTCGGAGCTTATGGACGGAATCAGGGACGCCGAAGACCATCTTCAGGCAGCAAGAAGGCTTTACAACTCAAATGTAACAGCCTACAACACTGCCATAGCTATGTTTCCGGCCAGTCTTTTGGCAGAGGGAAGAACCCCAAAGGGCTTTTTTGAGGCTTCAAAGAATAAAAGAGAAGATGTTAAAATGAACTTTTAACCGAACAGACGCTTTAGGGGGAAATTATGAAAAAAAGAGACATTCTTAAGTGGCAAACCCTTGAAGAAGGCGTAAGCCGGGAAAGAAAAAAGATAATAATAGGATATGCAGTAATAGGCTTGGGCCTGATAATCTGCGTTTTCGGCTTCTTTATGAGAACGGCTTCAAGCTCCGCTGTATTCGACATTTTTAATTATTCGGGGCTTTTATCGGCTTTTCTGGGCATAGCCTATGTAAAATATGTTCAAAAGAAAATCAAGCTTGCTGTCAGCGAAAATATTATGCCTGAAATACTCAACAGCTTTTTCGACAAATGGGAATACCATCCCGATAAACGTCTCCCCGACAGTATAGTCAAAAATGTTGACCTTGAAATTCCTTCCTATTCTGATGTGACAGGCTCCGACTATATCAGAGCTGTCGACAAAGGCATAAACATAGAAATGAGCTACATAGAATTTACTTACGAGCGCACAAAAACCTCCGTAAATTCAAGAAGAGAAACAATAACGGAGGTTTACGACATAAGTGTATTTAAGGGCCAGTGGATTGTCTGCGACTTTAAAAAGGAGCTTTCAGCCGATCTGCTTTTAAGAGAAAAAAGACCCGGCGAAAACACCCTCGGCAAAATTTTCAAGGGAAAAGAAGCCGTCCAAACCGAAAACGAAGCCTTCAACAAAAAATTTGTCATTCGAACACCCGACCCTCACACGGCATTTTATGTTTTAACCCCTCATATGATGGAATATATAATGGCCGCAGACAAAAAAGCCGGTGGAGAATTACATATGCGTTTCTGCGGCAGCAGAGTTCATATAGCAGTAAATTCCGGAAGAGACGCTTTCGAGCTTACAAACAGAGAAACAAAAAATCTCGATAAAGTCAGAGCCGACTTTGCCGCAGACTTAAGATATATTACCGACATTATAGACGAACTGCGCCTTGCCGGCAATATATACAAAAAGCAATAATTTATCCCCAGATAACCTTACATATAAACACGCTGGCCAGAACTCCGGCCAAATTGGCTGTAAGTGCACCCCAAAGAGTATATCTTGTTTTTGTTATTTTAACCGACATAAAATATACGCTCATTGTATAGAAAACCGTTTCCGTGCAGCTCATCATTACGGAAACAAGCCTGCCCATATAACTGTCGGGGCCGTACTGCTTAAAGAGGTCAAGGAGAATTCCCGTTGAAGCCGAAGAGGAAACAAGGCGCATAAGCGTCAAAGGAACCAGCTCCGAAGGGTAGTGTATCAAATCTGTCAGGGGTGACACGGCTTCGCTGAATATATCCAGCGCTCCGGAAGAGCGGAGTATACCCACCGCCATCATAAGCCCCACAAGAGTGGGCATAATATCCACGGCGCATTTCATTCCGTCAACGGCCCCCTCTATAAAGGTGTCATAAACCCTGACACCTTTTGAAATTCCGTGAGAAATTATTATCACAAACACAAGAGGAAGCATAAGATTTGATATAACAATTAATATCTGCATTTTCCGTACCTCACTTCAATAAGCTTTATAACAAGAATTCCCGTTATTGTGGAAACAAAAGTGGCAAACAGCCCCGGGCCTATTATTTCGGAAGGATTTGCCGAATTAAACTGGCTTCTGTAGGCAATAATGTTAACCGAAACAAGCTGCAGAGATGACATATTGAATACCATAAACATACACATAGCTCTGCTGGCTTTGTCTTTTTCAGGGTTTAACTCCTGAAGCTCCTTCATTGCCGAAAGACCGGCAGGTGTGGCGGCCCAGCCCAGCCCCAGCATATTGGCTATTACGTTTGCCGCAATATGCTTCATTGCTTTATGTTCTTTCGGAACGTCGGGAAAAAGGAATTTCAAAAAGGGCATAATTTTTTCCGCCATAATATCCATAAGACCCGACCTTTCCCCTATTTTCATAAGCCCCGTCCACATAGACAAAAC
>JAJQCI010000165.1 GCA_021202835.1 Clostridiales bacterium
AAAATATTATCAATGAATGGTATGCTAAAGATATAAGTCGAAAAGTGCGTTCTGCATATAAAACAAAAGGGTTAAATGGGGAATTTCTCGGTTCTAAAACTCCGTACGGCTATATGAAATCACCCAATGACAAACACAAGCTTATTCCCGATGAAAATGCTCCAATAGTACAACGTATGTTTGCTATGGCGTTGGAGGGCAAAACCTGTTGTCAAATCGCAAATGTATTGAAAAAAGAGCATATACTTAGACCGTCTGCTTATGTGAAAGATAAAAAAGGCACTTTACAAGGTACAGATTTATCTAAAATTGCAAATCACTGGAATACACGCAGTGTTAAAAGTATTTTGAGAAACCCTGTATATATGGGCGATATGGTTAATAACAAATTTTCTACAAATTCATTTAAAGATAAACGGCTCCACGAAAAGCCCAAATCCGAATGGATTACAGTGCCGAATACACATCAGGCACTTGTGAGCAGAGAAGATTTTGAAACCGTTCAAAACCGCATAAGTGTAAAAAAGCCTGCCCCTTCCGATAATCCCGACAATATATTCAAAGGCTTGATTAAATGTGGAAACTGCGGCTGTTCCCTTATTTATAAAAAGCCGACATCGCCGAGATGTTTTGCAAAATATGAGTGCGGCACTTATAAGAGACATGGATATACTCTTTGCACCGCCCACCGCATATGGTTTAATGACTTGTACAACATTGTTTTGGACGATATAAGTAAAAACATTGAACTTGTTACTGCCGACAAAAACGAATACATAAACCGTCTTGCCGGTCTTTCAGCCGAAATATACGGAGCAAAAAAGATTAGTTTTCAAAAAGAACAGGAAAAAATTCAAAAAAGGCTTGCCGAGATAAGTAAAATATTACAGAGTATGTACGAAGATAAAGCCCTCGGACGTATCTCCGCCGAACGCTATGTTTCTATGTCAGAAAATCTTGAAAAGGAAGAAGCTGACCTTAAAAAGTGCCTGACAGAAATCCAAGCAACTCTGTCACAGCAAACCGAACAAAGCCGCTCTGCCAAAGAGTTTGCAGACTTGATAGAAAAATATGCTCCCGTAACCAAACTCGACAGAACGATTTTAAACACACTTATTGATAAAATCCTTATTTACGAAGCCGACGATAAAAACGGCAGCAGCCAAATAACAGTGGAAATCTACTACCGCTTTATCGGAAAAATCGGCTGAAAACAAGGCTTTAACAGCCATTCAAAAACATTATGAATTTTTTCAAAAAATAACCGCAAAAAACACGTGACGAACGGTATGCACTGGTGGTGTGAGAGGTCGGCTACTCAATTAATGGGTAGCCTCCTACTCGATTGTGGATATTTTAATCGGCTTTGACCTCGAAACATTTGGCTACGGTTTTTAAGAGCCCGGTTATTTTGAGGTGCTGCGGACAGCTTTTTTCACAGCTTCTGCACTCTATGCAGGCCGAGGCCGGGTTTTTGCCGTTTGAACAGCGCCTGTAATACATTCCGGCGTTTCCCATATTTTTTGTCAGTATGTAGGAATTGTAGGCGTCAAAATATTCGGGTATGGGAATTCCCATTGGGCAGCCGTCCGTGCAGTAGCGGCAGCCGGTGCAGCCTATTGCGGCTTTTTCAGACAATATTTTTGCGGCTTTTTTAATGATTTCGTTTTCCCCGGGAGTTACGGGTTTAAAGCCGGCCATAAAAGCCGTGTTTTCTTCAAGCTGAGAGAGACTGCTCATTCCGCTTAAAACAACCGCAACACCCTCCTGAGACGCCGCCCATCTCATTGCCCATTCTGCGTTTGAAGCCGAGGGGTTATATTCTCTGAAAAGCTTTTCGGCTTCAGGGGGCAGGTTTATAAGGCTGCCGCCCTTGTTGGGCTCCATGATTATAACCGGCTTTCCGTATTTTCTCGCTGTTTCAAGACATTCCCTCGCTCTTACACTGGGGCTTTCCCAGTCGAGGTAGTTTATTTGAAGCTGAACGAACTCAAGACGGGGCTGTTCCCTTAAAACACGGTCCAAAAGCTCGGGACTGTCGTGGAAGGAAAAGCCGAGATGTTTTATTTTGCCTTCTTTAACTTTTTCGGCCATAAATTCGAAGCCGCCGAAGCGAACAGTGTCTTCATAGCTTTTTTTCCATATATTGTGGAAAAGGTAGAAGTCAAAAAAATCCACTCCGCATCTTTTGAGCTGTTCGTCGAACAAAACAGGATAGTCATCGGGAGAGGTGACCCTTACCGTAGGCATTTTATCAGCCAGCAAAAAGCTTTCACGGGGATATCTTTCCACAAGGCATTTTCTTATGGCCTCTTCGCTTTTCTGACCGTGATAGGGGTAGGCTGTGTCGAAATAACAAAAGCCCCTTTCCATAAATAAGTCAACCATTTTCTTAACCTGTTCCAAATCTATATTTGAATGATCGTCTTTATCCAAAAGCGGCAGCCGCATAAAGCCGAAGCCCAGTTTTTTCATATGCAAAAACTCCTTTTTATTTTAATTATAACCGCATTTTTCAAAAAAGTCTATATCTCAGCCCCAAATAATTTCTTTAAGGCGGCTTACGGTAACGAATTCTATGCCTTCGGCTTCGAAATTCTTATAAACCTCGGCTATTGCCGCTGCGGTTATTGTTCCGCCTTCGGCGCCTACGTGGCCTATGCAGAGGGCATAGCCCTTTTCTTTTGCAATATCTCTTGTTTTTTCAAGGTTTTTTATAACCTCTGCCTTACTGTCTGTGGAATCCAGAAAAACATCTCTTTTTATAACGGTCACATTGTATTTTTCCCCTAAGGCTTCGCTTTTGCTTTGTGCTGTTGTCATACTGTCTACGAAAATAAGGCCTTTTTCGGAAAGTGTTTCAAACAGAAGGCTCATAATCCTTTCGTCCTCTGTGGCTTTGGAGCCCATATGGTTGTTTACGCCGACGGCATAGTCTCCGGCCAGGGCTTCCTCCAAAAGAGCCTTTATTTCATCGTCCCCCATACCGGTAAGAAGGGGCTTTTCTCCCAGCCAGCTCTTTTTGCCTGTTTTGGCCTCCATAGGCAGATGTATCAAAACATCGTTTCCCCCGGCGATGAGCCTTGCTGCGTCTGTTTTGCTGTTTTCCATAAAGGGCATAACCGCCCCTGTGAATTTTACGGGCAGAGAAAACATCTCTTCACGGCCTTCGCCGCTTCCGCCGAAATCGTCTATAACAACGGCTATATATACCCTTGTGTTTTCAGACATAACCGCTTCGGAGGCCGTTCTTACCGAGTTTATGACAAGAGATGCTAAAATAACCGCCGCCGCAAGCCCCATATTTAACCTGTATTTTACTTTCATTCGTTGCCCTCCTCACAAAAAAATGTAAACAAAAATTAACTTGAAATTTTGTTAAAAACACACAATGGATTTTCGTTTTTCAATTTTCTTTGGCTAAAATTAACAAGTTTAATGTCGAATTTTATTTAATTTTCACAAAGCAAAATTTCAAACTCGGCAAC
>JAJQCI010000295.1 GCA_021202835.1 Clostridiales bacterium
TTTAGGAGGAGACTACAGATATAAGCTGCTCTGCGATGAGCTTATATCCGACGGATACAACGTAAAGGCCTTCGGAAACGGCTTTATAAAGCCTCAGACGGAAAGCTTTTCAGAGCTTTTGGAGGATATTGATGTTCTTATAGGCCCAATTCCCACAACGAAGGACAGTGAGACGGTTTGCCTTGCCGACTGTCCTTCCGTTAAGCTTTCGAATCTTTTCGAAGAGATGTACAGAAAAAACATTTCCGTATACATAGGGGGTGTTATAAATTCGGAAATAAAGGCCATGTCACTTAAATATAACATAAAGACCTATGACTTTTTCGCCTGCGAAGAGGTAGCCATATACAACGCCGTTCCCACTGCCGAAGGAGCAATAGCCACGGCCATACAGGAAAGCGACATAACCCTTTTCGACAGCCGCTGTCTGGTTTTGGGCTACGGCCGCTGCGGAAAGGTTTTGGCGAACATGCTTAAGGGTATGGGGGCAAGGGTTTATTCCACATACAGAAACGAGCCTACGGCCGCCTATATAAAGGCCTTCGGAATAAAGGGCTTTAATTTGTATGAGCTTAAAAGCAGAGTAGGCAGCTTCGACTTTATTTTTAACACAATCCCCTGCGAAATTTTAAACAGAGAAATTCTCAAAAAAACAAACAAAAAATGCCTTATTATAGATTTGGCCCAGGCTCCCGGAGGAACTGATTTTAACTTCGCCAGAGATTTAAACATCAGGGCTCTTTACTGCCCCGGGCTTCCGGGAAGAGTGGCGCCTCTTACAGCGGCGGAAATTCTCAAATCGGCGGTTTTGAACATTGCCTTAAACCAAAGCTTCGGCGAATAAAAAACACTCTGCATACATCTCATATGAGAATTATGCAGAGCCTTTTTTTATTCCGCCGCTTCTGTATTTATCTTTCTTTTCCTTAAGCCGAAAAGCTGAAGAACCACAGCCGAAACAGCAAAAATCACTCCGATAACCCAATAAGCGGCTGTTATGCTGTTTGTTGTTCCGTAAATCTCCAAAACACCTTTTAATATGCTGCCTGCGGTAAAAGCCGCCACTGCTGAATTCCAAAGGTTATACGAGGCTCTCCCCGGGTGAAGCTCCTTTCCCGAAAACACTGCTGCATAAGCAGGAAGGGCGCCGCCGATTAAGGGAAAGGCAAAGGCATATATCATATACATTGAATAAACTCCGTGGCTGAAAACCTCATAAACCCCTCCGAAAATCATACAAACAACAGAAATAAGAAGATAGACAAAGCCTGTCTTTTTTAAATCAATATCCGATGTATACAATGTCGCTGACACTCCTTTCCTTTATGGATTTTCCGTTAGTGGTGGGGTTGTTTATAACTCCGCCGTTAAAATACATCACCGAAGAGCCGCCGCCGTCTAAATTATAAGCTGTTTTAACACCCAGCTCCGACATAAATCCGGCAAGCTGATAGAGAGTCAGTCCCTCGCTTTCGTCTGTGCGTCCGTCGGCAACGGCAAAAACATAGTGAAGATCATCAATTATGCCTATTGCCGTTCGGGGGTTGCTCACTTTGGCCTTTGCAACCTCGTCGTCAGTGTCTACGGTAATAACGCCCTTTTCGACAAGGCCGGGGCCGAAAGACAAAACCTGTCTCGCTCCCTTGTCGACAAGCTCCTCCGCCGTAACCTCCGATTCGTTTATGATTTCAAATGAGCCGTCGCCCCAAATAACCAAATCCTCCTGATTATCCGCCGCAGTGTTTCTGTAGAGAACACCGTTTCTTATAACATAGCCCTCTTCTCTGGCTCCGTAATAGTCGCCGTTTACGGCCACAAAGGCGTTGTTCTCGGCCGCAATAACCGACGTTTTTTCGGTAACGTTTTTTCCGTAGGCACTGTCGGCAAAGGCCGTTTTAAGAAATTCCGATGATGACAGGGTTATATCGGCGACATAAACGTTTGTGTCGGCTGTTCTGTATTCCGTAACCGTAACAGTAAAGTTTTTGTCGCTGTATGAGTTTTCCGAAATTACGGCGGAAGTCATAGGCATAAGCTCTGCAACGCCGTTTTCCGCCGGCAGTTCATTTTCTTCATCTCTTTCCGGCTCTCTTTTTCTTACGTCGGAAGGAATATCAGAGGATATATCGTCCGGCGGGTCAGAAGGCATATCGGCCGGCAGCTCATGAGACGGCCGTGGCCTTGCCCTGTGGCCCTCACCGTTTTCGTCCGGCGGCTCTTTCGATAAAGCGACGGCCGCCGATGAAACAGTGTCTTCGTTTGTTTCAACCACCGTGTAAACTCTTTCTATCACAAACGTATCTAAAATAACATAGGCGCTGAAGGCCGTAAGCACCAGACCGTATAAAAACGCCCACATATATTTTCGTCTGAAAAAATTCATACCGTTTGTTTCCCTCCTTTTGCATTGAAAACAAGGTGTCTTTGGGCAAGCCAGCTCACCAGAAAGAAGAATATCTCTGTCATTGGCTTTGCCAAAAATCTGTTTATGCCTAAATTATATACAAGCAGGTTAAGTACAAGGGTGTTTCCTGCCAAAATAAAGGCCGCTAAAACAAAATATTTCACTCCTGAGCCTAAAAGACTTCCCCTGCTTTTAAAAACCAGACTTCTGTTCATTGTAAAATTAACGCTTCCGCTTATTATTCTGGCCGAAATGTTTGATATTGTAAGCCCCAAGCTGCCGAAGCCGGAAAGCAGAGCCGAAAACAGACCGAACATAAAATAATCTATAAAAAAACAGGTAAGAGACGCCGCCGAAAAACCGAATATTTCTTTATAGATTCTGTAGGAATCACTGACTGTTTTAAAATGGGATTCGCTGTTGTTTTCAAAATATATTGTCAAAACAGGAACCTCACGAATGACACAGCCCCTTTCGGCAAAGGCAAGCAGAACATTCATTTCATATTCATATCTTTCCCCGGAAATCTCAAGCATAAAAGGCAGAAGCCTGTGTGAAAAAGCTCTGAGGCCCGTTTGCGTGTCGTGTATGCCTATTCCGGTTTTGGCCTTGAAAACAAGCCTTGTAACGGAGTTGCCTATTCGGCTCCTTAAGGGAACATTCTGCTCCAGTCCCCTGCTTCCCAGAATAAGGGCGTCCTGTTCCGCTTCGGCGGCGGAACACAGGCTCAAGGCGTCCAAAACGGAATGCTGGCCGTCGGCGTCCATGGTTACAACCGTATAGGGCGCCTCAAAGTTTTCCTCTATATATTTAAAGCCGGTTTTAAGGGCACAGCCCTTCCCCATGTTTTCTCTGTGGTGAAGAACAGCTCCGAATTTTTCGGCTTCTTTAAAAATCTCCGAAAAAACGTCACCGCTTCCGTCATCTACAACAACCACGCTGAAGCCCTCGTCATTTGCAATCTCCAAAACAGACAGCATAATCTCGGTAGGCTCATAAGCCGGAATCAGCGCAATTCTCATATTGTTTTCAGTCATATACACCGCCCCTT
>JAJQCI010000167.1 GCA_021202835.1 Clostridiales bacterium
ATAATAAGCTTAGCTCTGTAATAGCCGGCAGCAGACTTAGCGCCGAAAATAAATGTTCTGGGAACGATGTCCAAGGTGGGGTTCGTCTTAATATTGTTGTAAAGGCTTATAATGTGGAGAACATTGAGAAGCTGACGCTTATATTCATGAAGTCTCTTAACCTGAATATCGAAAATAGAGTTGGGGTCTATTTCAACGCCGTTTGTTTCCTTGAGATAAGCTGCAAGCTTAACCTTGTTGTTATGCTTGATGTCCATAAATTTCTTTCTGAAAACAGGGTCATCAGCATAGGGAACAAGCTTTTCAAGCTCTGTTAAGTCCTTATACCAGCCGTTTCCTATTGTTTCGGTAACAAGGGCAGCAAGCTCGGGGTTAGCGTGGCCGAGCCATCTTCTCTGAGTTATGCCGTTTGTCTTGTTGTTGAACTTTTCGGGGTAAATCTCATAGAAGTCCTTAAGCTCCTGATTTTTAAGAATCTCAGTATGAAGTGCGGCAACGCCGTTTACAGAATGTGAGCCTACAATAGCAAGCCATGCCATTCTTATCTGACCGTCGGCAACAATAGCCATCTTACGAATCTTGTTTGCGTCGTTTCCGTATTTCTTGATAAGAAGTGCGCAGAATCTTCTGTTGATTTCTTCAACGATCATATAAATTCTGGGAAGGAGACGTGAGAAAAGGTCCATAGGCCACTTTTCGAGAGCCTCTGACATGATTGTGTGGTTTGTGTATGCACAGGTCTTTGTTGTGATTTCCCAGGCTTCATCCCAGGGAATATCGTTTTCGTCAACAAGAACACGCATAAGCTCTGCTACGGTTACTGCCGGATGAGTATCATTTAACTGGAAAGCAACCTTTTCGGGAAGAAGCTTAAAGTCTGTGTTATGCTCCTTAAAACGGTTAATTGTTCTCTGAACAGTTGCCGAAACAAAGAAATACTGCTGTTTAAGACGAAGCTCCTTGCCTTCGATATGGTCGTCGGCAGGGTAAAGAATCTCTGTAAGAGCCATAGCAAGGGTCTCCTCTCCCTTTGCTCTCTGATAATCACCGGCATTGTAGGATCTTAAGTCGAACTTGTTTTTAGCCTCTGCGTCCCAAAGTCTTAATGTATTAACCGTATTGTTGTCATAGCCTACAACGGGATAGTCATAGGGAACGGCAATAATCGACTGATAGTTTTCCTGAATAAACTTAATATTTCCGTCATCCTTGGGAATGGCCTTAACTGTTCCGCCGAATTTAACCTCAACAGAGTTTTCGGGACGTCTGATTCCCCAGTAGTCGCCGTTCTGAAGCCAGTTGTCGGGATATTCAACCTGATAGCCGTTTTCGATTTTCTGTTCGAAAATACCGTAGTGATATCTTATGCCGCAGCCGTAAGCAGGCAGCTCGAGAGTTGAAAGAGAATCGAGGAAGCAGGCCGCAAGTCTGCCTAAGCCGCCGTTTCCTAAGCCCGGGTCTCTTTCTGCGTCTTCAAGAAGGTTATAGTCGATGTTAAGCTCTTCGAGAACCTCTTTTACGGTTGTCATAAGCTGCATATTAAGTATGGCGTTGCCTAAGAAACGGCCCATAAGGAATTCCATGGAAAGGTAGTAAACAATTTTACAGCCTGTTTCGTCATACTTGTCATGTGTAGCAATCCACTTATCCGTTACATAATCTCTTATTGTGAAAACAAGGGCCTCATACATCTGCTGAGAGTTGGCTGTTTTGATTGTTTTTCTTGAAAGAGTTTTTACATTTTCGGTAAGCTGCTTTTTAAATATTTCCTTATCAATGTGCATTTGTTAATCTCCTTCCTTTTGCCGATTATTAAGCGCCTTCTTTTAACTTTTCGCTTCTGTCGGCTGTTATTAGGTTGTCTATGATTTCATCCAAATCGCCGTTTATGATAGAATCGAGGCGGTGAATGGTAAGACCTATTCTGTGATCTGTAACTCTGTTTTGAGGATAGTTATAGGTTCTGATTTTTTCATTTCTCATTCCCGAGCCTACCTGCCTGTGTCTTTCCTCGGCTATGGCAGACTGCTTCTTTTCCTCCTCAAGCCTGTAAAGCTTGCTCATTAGTATTTTAAGGGCTTTTTCTTTATTCATTCTCTGACTTTTTTCGTCCTGACATGAAATAACAATGCCCGTTGGATAGTGGGTTAAACGAACGGCCGAGTCGGTTGTGTTTACACACTGGCCGCCGTTGCCCGAAGCTCTGAAAACGTCGAAGTGATAATCCTTGGGGTCAAGCTTCACATCTACCTCTTCGGCCTCCGGCAAAACCGCCACAGTTACCGTTGAGGTGTGAATTCTTCCCCCCGACTCCGTTTCAGGCACTCTCTGAACTCTGTGAACACCGCTTTCGAATTTAAGCCGTGAATAGGCGCCCTTTCCCTTTACCATAAAGGTTATTTCCTTAAAGCCGCCCATATCGCCGTAGCTTGTGTTCATAATATCTATTGAAAAGCCCTTCTGCTCCGCATATTTTGAATACATACGAAACAAATCTCCGGCAAATATATTTGCCTCGTCGCCCCCTGCGCCCCCTCTTATTTCAACAATAACGTTTTTGTCGTCGTTGGGGTCTTTCGGCAGAAGTAGAATTTTAAGCTCCTCCGACACCTCTTCAAGACGTTTTGTGTTTTCGGCAAGCTCTTCCTTTACAAGCTCTTTAAAATCATCGTCGGCTTTTTCCGAAAGAAGCTCCTTAGCCTCCGCTATTCCCGTCTTTGCTTCCTTATATTCTCTGTATTTAAAAACTATGGGTTCAAGGTCGCTGTGTTCCTTCATAAGCTTCCGCCACAGTTCGTTATCCCCTATAATTTCGGGGTCGCCTACTTTAAGGGTCAAGTCGTCATATTTCTTTTCGATGTCTGATAATCTGTCAAACATATCCGGCCCCCTGTTCTTTTAAAGAAAACCTATTGCCACTCTGTCGAGCCCTGCTAAATCCTTCTTTATTTCAACATCCTTAAAACCGGACGCTTCGAGAATGTCTCTTACAGCCTCCCCCTGGTCAAAGCCAATCTCATAAGCAAGCATACCCTTTTTATTTAGATATGTCAAGGAAGCGGCGGTAATTTTTCTGTAAAACTTAAGCCCGTCCTCTCCGCCGTCAAGGGCGCCGAGGGGCTCATAGTTTTTAATCTTTTTGTCAAGTCCGGGTATAACCCCGGTTTTAATATATGGCGGATTTGACACAATAAAGTCAAACCGTCCCTCTATATTTTCAAACAAATCGCTTTTAACAAGCTTAACATTTGTCTTATAGTCCTTTACATTTTGGGCCGCAATTATAAGGGCCTTTTCGCTTATGTCAGAAGCAGTCATTTCAATGTTTTTATTGTAATAAGCAAGGCTCACCGCTATTGCGCCGCTGCCTGTGCCTACATCCAAGCCTGTTTTATAACCCTTTTCGGAAGCTCTTTTAAGAACTTCTTCCACCAGAATTTCCGTGTCGCTTCTGGGTATAAGCGTAAAGTCCTGAACCTTAATGCTTAAGCCCATAAACTCCGCCTTTCCCAAAAGATATTGTATGGGACAGCCCTCAGCACGCTTCCAAACCCAATAGTCAATTTTTCTCATTTGATTGTAGTCTGGTATATAGTCGTCTTTTGAATAAAGCTGTGTTTTCGTAAAGCCCAGCTGGCGCATGAGTATAAGCGAAGCGTCAAGCTCTGCTTCCTCTATGCCCTTAGCCTTAAAAATTTTAACAATCTCTGCGAAAAGGTTTTTTAAATTACTTTTGTTCAGGCTCATCTTCCAATACTCCCTTTAGAGAAGCTATTGCAACCTCTATCATTTCGTCGTCCGGCTCCTTTGTGGTAATAAGCTGAACAGCCTTACCCGGGGCGGAGACTATATCTACAATAATATTGTCGTTTTTGCCTGCCCAGCGTATAACCTCATATGACAGACCGGCAACAACAGGCACGAATATTATTCTGGATAAAATTCTGTATATTACAACATCCGTCCTCAAAAAGAGGAAAACAATCATACTTATAATCATAACAAGAAACAAAAAGCTTGTTCCGCAGCGCTTGTGAAGCCTTGTATACTGTCTTACATTTTCAACGGTAAGCTCTTCGCCGCTTTCAAAGCAGTTTATTGTTTTGTGTTCGGCGCCGTGATATTTATAAAGCCTCTTTATATCCTTAAGAAGAGATGTTAAACAGATATAAAACAGGAATATGCAAATTCTTGTAAAGCCCTCTATGATGCCCAGAGCCCATGTTCCAAGCCCCAAAAATTTATTAAAGAAGGAGCTTACCAAAACAGGCAGAACCATAAACAGCGCAACGGAAAAAACAATTGAAAATACAACTGAAATCGCCAAAACAACGTTCATAAGCTTGTCGCCCAGCTTATCAGTCAGCCATTTTTCGAATTTGCTCATTTCCTCTTCGTTTATGTCATCGGCCATATCCTCAAGGCCTGCCATTTGAGCGGAACGGGTTATTGTTTTCATACCTATTATAAGGCTGTCTACAAAGGCAACAACGCCCCTTATAATAGGAAGGCGGAAAAGAAAAGGCCTTTCCTCTGCGGTTTTTGTTTTTGTCTTTTCAACCTTTATAGTCTTTTTTTCAATATCTCTTACGGCAAGAACATATTCCGTTCTGCCCTTCATCATAACCCCTTCTATAACAGCCTGACCGCCTATGCCTTTTCCGCATGGCGGACCGCAGGGTCTTTTAAGCTTAGTTCCCATATAATCACCGATTTCTCTCTTATTATTTTAACCTTATTAAATCCCAAAACTGTACATTATATATTATAACATTTTTTTGCTGTCAGTGATAATGAATTTTTATGTTAAATTTCAAAATATCTGTACAAATTAGCCAAAATCTGATATATATTTTGTCACGGCAAAAGTAATCCCCAAACCTTATTTTTTCCTGAAGGGAAGTAAAATAAGCAGGACTGCGATGCCGCAGAGAACTATTGTTCCTCCCGGGGCGATATCCCAAAAACAGGATATAAAAAGCCCTGTCAGTGTAAAAATTACTGCAAAAGCAACCGAAAGAATTATGTTCTGTTTATAGCTTTTGGAAATAAGAAGAGCGCAGGAAACAGGCACAACCATAAGTGAAGAAATAACAAGGGTTCCCACTGTTCTGGCGGAAACACTGACAACAACGGCTGTCATAAGTGTAAAAACAAAATTTATTGTCTTTACCTTAACCCCCGAAAGGACCGCTCCCTCCTCATCGAAGGCTATATAAAAAAGCTCACGGTAAAGCAGAAGCGTCATAAGTATAACCACCGCCGAAAGCCCCATTACAACGGCGGTTTCCTGGGGGCTTATGGCCACAATCGAGCCGAAAAGAAAACTGTTAAAGCTGTTGGCGTTTTTTACAAGGCTTGAAAAAACAGCCGCAAGGCCAACCCCCACAGACAAAACAATTGCCGTTGAAATCTCGGAATATCCGGGAAAATACTTTCTGAAAAACTCTATTGCCAAAGCTGCAAGACAGGAAAGCAGAATCGCCGAGCCTATGGGGTTTACCGATGCGAAAAGGCCGATTGCCACGCCGGCTAAGCTGGCGTGTGAAAGAGCGTCTCCTACTGTTGAAAGTCTTTTAAGAACGATTATATTTCCTATCAAAGGCGTCATAACGGATATAAAAAGCCCGACGGCGAAGGCACGCTGTATAAAACCGTAGGTAAATATTTCCATATTACGGTTCCTCCTTGTGATGATGATAATGTGTGGAATAGTTTTGCTTCAAAAAGTCCTCTGTTTTGTAAATTCGGCAGGGTTCATTTTCCGAAAGAAGAAGAACCTTGTTTGAGTGGTGAATTACTGAGCTTAGGTCGTGAGTTACCATAATTATGGTATATCCCGACAGGTTAAGCCCTCCCAAAAGACAGCAGATCGAGTCCACTGCGTTTACGTCTATACCCACTGTAGGCTCATCCAGAAAAATAATTTTAGGGTCGGAAACAATAGCTTTGGCTATAAAAACCCTTTGCTGCTGGCCGCCTGAAAGATTTCCTATAAGCCTGTCTCTGTATTCAAGCATGCCCACCTTTTTAAGGGCCTCTTCAACCTTTGCCCTGTCTTCTTTGGCGGAAAATTTCATAAAGCCCCTTACGGAATAAAGCCCCGATCTTACAACCTCGAAAACAGTAGCCGGAAAATCCTGATTAAAGCCTGTGGCCTTTTGTGAAACATAGGCTATGTCGCTGTAGTTTTTAAACCGTCTTGAGGGTATTCCGTCAATCAAAATTTCCCCCTTCTGAAGCTTAAGAAGGTTTAAAATAAGCTTAAGAAGAGTACTTTTTCCTGTGCCGTTGCTGCCGAGGATACAGAGGAAGTCACCCTCTTCAACCTGAAAGGAAACGTCCTTTAATATGTTTTTGTCGGGATAGTCAAAGCTTACGTTTTTAATCTCAAGTATCATACCATCACCCAAGCCCTTTCCTGAAGCTTTCCAAATTGTTATACATAACGTCGAAATAATTAAGCCCGGCCTTTTCCTGTTCTGCCGTTAAGCCCTCATAGGCCGTAATGGGGTAAAGGCTTATGCCTAAATCCTCCGAAATAGCCGCCGCCGTTCTTGAGCCCGTCAGGCTTTCGTAGAATATACAGTCAATGTTGTTTTCTCTTATAAAATCATAAATTTCTCTTACCTTTCTCGGTGAGGGGTCTGAATTTCCGCTCATACCCTCAACCGCCCTTTGGCTTAGGCCGTAGGCTTCGCAAATATAGCCGTAGGCCCCGTGGGAAACTATAATATCACGGCTTTTTATATCGGAAAGCCCCTCTTTATAGGCTTCGTCGAGCTTAATTATTTTTTCTTCAAAAGCCGCCAAATTTTCTCTGTAATAGTCTGCATTTACAGGGTCGCAAAGCGAGAAGGCCTCGCATATGTTTTCAGCCTCAGTCAAAGCATTATAGGGGTTCAGCCAAACATGGGGGTCGGCGTCGGATATGTCATGGTCGTGGTCGTCATGGTCATTGTGGCCGTGGTCGTCCTCATAGCCGTATAAAATTTCACAGCCTTCGGAAGCCTCCACATAAACAAGGTCACCTCCCACAGAGCTTTCAACCTTTTCAACAAAGTCCTCCATGCCAAGCCCGTTATATATAAAAACATCTGCTTTTTCAAGAGAAACCATAGCCCCTACGGAAGGCTCCCAGTCGTGAGGTTCTGCCCCGTTAGGAACGAGATTTTTAATTTCAACTCTGTCGCCCCCTATTTCCGAAGCAAAGTCATACATAGCATAAAAGGAAGTGCATACCTTCAGCTTATCCGTTCCGCTCTCTCCCGACGAACAGCCCCCCAAGGCAAGAGCCGCCAAAAAAAGTAAAATAGTTTTTTTCATATAATTCGCCCCTTATGATAATACACTAATTATAACACATAATATAGATTTGTAAACAGAAACATTTTCATCGTTCGAACTTATAACAAAAAAGGCAACAGTTCAGCCGTGCATTTTGCACGAGCGGAGTGCCAAACACTCGAAAAGCGTCTGCTGTGCATCCGACGCCGCTTAGGCGGCTCAATTTTTGCGAGTATTTGGCGCTTCGCTCGTGCCCTGCTTAAGGATTTCTGTATGTAAACTTAGATTTTCACACAGAAACCCTTAAGCAGGGCACGGCTAAACTGTTACAGCAAAAAAGCCCGGTCATAAAGTCACCGGACTTTTTTGAAAAAATCAAATATTAAACAAGCTCAAGAATAACTTCTTCCGCTCCGTCGCCTTTTCTTGCGCCGAGCTTGATTATTCTTGTGTAGCCGCCGTTTCTGTCGGCATATTTGGGGCCAATTGTATTAAACATTAAAGCCGCCATATCAACAGACTTTGTGTTGGCTCTTACCTTTCTGCCGTTTGCAGGCTTTTCGGTAACGGGGTAGAGATAAGCCAAAATCTTTCTTCTTGCATTAAGTCTTGAGGGAAGATCCTTTTCGATTTCCTTCTGAACCTCATCATAAACAGTAACCTTCTTACCGTTTACAACCTCTTTGATTCTCTTGCCCTGAGCGTCTTTTCTAGGAACCTTTGCGGTAACCTCTACCTTTTCGAAGTTCTTATATTCCTTCTTTGCAACCGTGATAAGCTTTTCGGCAATTTTCTGAACTTCCTTAGCCTTACACTCGGTTGTCTTTATTTTTCCGTGATATAATAAGTTTGTAACCTGGTTGCGTAAAAGCGCTTTGCGCTGACTTGATGTACGTCCAAGTTTTCTGTAACCGGCCATTACTAAACCTCCTTAAAAATCTATTAGTCCTCACTGGGGCTTAAAGAAAGACCCAGCTCGGCAAGCTTATTCAGCACTTCCTCAAGTGACTTGCGTCCTAAGTTTCTTACCTTCATCATATCTTCTTCTGTTTTCTTTGCAAGATCTTCAACGGTATTAATTCCGGCACGCTTCAAGCAGTTATAGGAACGAACCGTAAGGTCAAGCTCTTCGATTGTAAGCTCAAGAACCTTTTCCTTCTTGCCCTCTTCCTTCTCAACAAGAATTTCGGCATTCTTTGCATTGTCGGAAAGGTCGATAAACAGATTTAAATGTTCGCTTAATATTTTAGCGCCGAGACTGACAGCGTCATCGGGAGTAATTGTTCCGTTCGTCCAAACCTCAAAGGTCAGCTTATCATAGTCGGTAATCCGCCCTACACGAGTGTCGTCAACGGCAAAATTAACTCTCGTAACCGGGGTATAAAGAGAATCAACGGGGATTATTCTTATAGACTGGTCAGATCTCTTGTTTTTGGTTGCTTCTACATAGCCGCGGCCCTTTGTAATAGTGATTTCAATAAAAAGCTTGCTGTCGGGCCCGCCGCTTAAGGTTGCAATATGGAGGTCAGGATTAACTATTTCCACATCCTGGTCTACCTTAATATCGCCTGCCTTAATTTCACCCTCGCCCACAAAGTCGATATAGGCGATTTTAGGCTCATTGCTTTCGCTGTTATTTTTTATTGCCAGGTTTTTAAGATTTAAGATGATTTCGGTTACATCTTCCTTAACACCGGGAATTGTAGAAAATTCATGTAAAACATTGTCAAATTTCACACTGCTTACAGCAGAGCCGGGTAATGACGACAGCAAAATTCTTCTGAGAGAATTGCCGAGGGTAATACCATAGCCTCTCTCCAAAGGCTCAACAACAAATCTGCCGTACTTACCGTCGGGAGAAATTTCAGCTATATCAATGCGAGGCTTTTCAAATTCAAACATGTGACGAACCTCCTTTTAAATTTGTAATGTAAGCTATTACTTGGAGTACAGCTCGACAATAAGTGTTTCGTTAACGGGGAAGTCAAGCTGTTCTCTCTGAGGAAGAGCCGCAACCTTGCCGCATAAGTTCTCCTGATCTGCCTCAAGCCATGCAGGCACGATTCTCGAGTGAGTGCTTTCCAAAACAAGCTGGAATCTTGTAAGGTTCTTCTTGCTTTCTTTAACAGCGACAACATCTCCCACCTTAACCTGAATTGAAGGAATGTTGGCCTTCTTGCCGTTTACTGTGATTAAGTTGTGACGAACAATCTGTCTTGCTTCACGTCTTGTTCTGCCAAGGCCTAATCTGTAAACTACGTTGTCAAGACGCATCTCAAGAAGCGTGAGAAGGTTTTCACCTGTTATACCCTGCATCTTGTCAGCCTTTTCATAATATCCTCTGAAAGGCCTTTCAAGAACACCGTATATAAACTTTAATTTCTGCTTTTCTTTTAACTGAACGCCGTATTCGCTTAACTTACGCATATTTCTCTTACGCTTGCCGAGCTTCTTTGATGAACCGAGGTAGCTGGGTTCAATACCTAAATAACGGCATCTCTTAACTATAGGACCTCTTTCTCTAGCCATCTGATTATCCCTCCTTAATTAAACTCTTCTGCGCTTAGGCGGTCTGCATCCGTTGTGAGGAACGGGGGTTACGTCCTTAATAAGCGTTACCGAAAGATCACAAGCCTGTAATGCTCTTATAGCGGCTTCTCTTCCCGAACCGGGGCCTTTAACAAAAACCTCAACTGTTTTAAGACCGTAGTCCTTAGCGGCCTTAGCTGCCTTTTCGGCTGCCATCTGAGCTGCATAAGGAGTAGATTTTCTTGAGCCTCTGAAGCCCAGCTCACCTGCGGAAGCCCATGAAAGAGCGTTTCCTGCAGCGTCTGTAATTGTAACTATTGTATTGTTAAAGCTTGACTGAATATGGGCCTGACTGCGCTCAATATTTCTCTTGTCACGGCGTCTGCGGCCTGTAGCTTTTTTAGCTGTTTTCTTAGCCATTTTTCAAAACCTCCTAAAGATTATTTCTTCTTGTTGGCAACAGTACGCTTGGGACCCTTGCGTGTTCTGGCATTGGTCTTAGTTTTCTGTCCTCTAACGGGAAGTCCCCTTCTGTGGCGGATTCCTCTGTAACATCCTATTTCTGTAAGTCTCTTGATGTTAAGAGCAATCTGACGGCGAAGGTCGCCCTCTACATGATGTTCTTCATCCTTTGCGATAACGTCTGCTATTCTTGCAACCTCATCGTCGGATAAATCTCTAACTCTTGTATCGGGATTAACGTTTGCTTCGGCTAAAATTTTATTGGATCTGGAACGTCCTATACCGTATACATAGGTAAGTCCGATTTCGATTCTTTTTTCTCTTGGTAAATCAACACCCGCTATACGAGCCATTAATTTGCACCTCCTGTTAAATATAAAACGATATATTAATTTCGGAAAAGGCCCTGGCCCTTCCGAACCCGTAAACAATTATTCAAGGTTCGCTTGGGGTACTCCCCCTTTAAACCATATTAACATATAATAAGACACCGCCGTAAGAAAATAAATTTTCGGCCTGTCTTATCAGCCCTGTCTTTGCTTATGTTTGGGATTTGAACATATAACTCTTACAGAGCCTTTTCTTCTTATGATTCTGCATTTTTCACACATGGGTTTAACTGATGGTCTTACCTTCATTTGAATCACTCCTTTAGTAAACTTATTTATTCCTCCAGGTAATCCTGCCTTTAGTTAAATCATAAGGTGACATCTCCACTTTAACCTTATCTCCGGGTATGATCCTTATATAATTCATTCTGAGTTTACCTGAAATATGAGCCGTTATAGTAAGCTTGTTTTCAAGCTCAACGAGAAATGTTGCGTTAGGAAGCTTTTCAATTACAGTTCCGCTTAGCTCCAGCAAATCACTCTTTGACAAGGTCTACACCTCCTTATTAACCAATACACCGGGCTTCGGCCGGTCAGCCGGCTTCTTTCCCGTTTTCCTTAAATTTTTTAAGAGAGGACCTTAAGTCCGAATCCAACAGATATAAGTTGTTTTCGATTTTATTCTTAATATCTTCGTCAATTCTGTTTACCTTCTGAACGTGAATCTGCTTCTTTTTCTTAGGCTTTTCAAGCCTTCTCCTTTTTCCGTCGGCGAGAAAGAGATATTCTCCCTCAATACCCACAACTATAAAGGCTTCGCCCTTGTCACGTCCGCTTTTGGAATAAACCGTCTGACCTATACTGAACACTTAAATCCACTCCCAACACAGCCTTAATTATTTTTCAAGAAGCTCTATAAGCTCCTTCGAAATATCGTCGATGCTGCGGCTGCCGTCTATTTCCGAAACAATACCCTTTTTATTGTAAAAATCTATTACAGGCGCTGTCTGAGAATGATAAACCTCAAGTCTGTGTTTAACTGTTTCGGCCTTGTCGTCGCTTCTTGTTATAAGCTTTCCTCCGCAGCTGTCGCAAACTCCTTCGCTTTTGGGAGGATTGTACTTTGTGTGATACATAGCACCGCAGCCTCCGCAGCTTCTTCTTCCTGACATACGCTCTATAATAAGTTCATCCGGAACCTCTATGTCAATAACTCTGTCAAGCTCCCCTACTATAGCGGTGAGCCCTTCGGCCTGACTTACATTTCTGGGATATCCGTCAAGGATGTAGCCCTTTTTGCAGTCGTCGGCCTTTATTCTCTCGGCAAGAAGCTCCGAAACAATATCGTCGGATACAAGTCCTCCGCTTTCCATAATGGATTTAAGCTTAAGACCGAGAGGAGTTCCGCTTTTAACCTGTTCTCTTAAGAGATCGCCTGTTGAAATATGCGCAATTCCGAAATGCCTAGATAATACCTTTGCCTGTGTTCCCTTTCCCGCTCCGGGGCATCCTATAAGAACCAACTTCATTAAAACTCCTCCTTTATATTCAATTTTGATTTATGCAGCCGTCAGCGCCGGGATACTGCCGAGGCCGTATCCTGACACTTCGCCGGTTTTCTGCATAATCTTTATTATTACGATAAAAATCCCTTATAGTTTCTCATAACAAGCTGTGCTTCAAGAGACTTAATAAGCTCTAAGGCAACGCCTGAAACGATTAACAATGTTGTACCTCCGAAGGATACATTGATTCTGAAAACCCACTGCATAGCTATAGGCGCAAAAGCGATTACAGCATAGAAGCAGGCTCCTATAAGTGACATTCTGTCTACGATTCCCTGAATATAGTCTGCTGTGGGCTTGCCGGGTCTTACACCGGGAACAAGACCGCCGGCCTTCTTCATGTTATCCGCTACCTCAACTGAATTGAAGGCAAATGATGTATAGAAGAAAGTGAAGCAGAAAATAAGAATCATATAGAGAATACATCCTACAGGGCTCTGAAGCTCCAAAACTGCGACAATATTGCCGAGAACCGTGCTTCCGGGGAAGAACTGATATATTGTCTGGGGGAACTGGAGAAGCGAAACAGCAAAGATGATTGCCATAACGCCGGCTATATTAACCTTAATGGGAATATAGGAGCTTTGTCCTCCCACATATCTTCTTCCTACCATCTTCTTTGTATACTGAACGGGAATTCTTCTTTCACCGTCCTGAACGAGAACAACGAATACAACGAGAGCTAAGAATACTGCAAGAAGGAGCACAAGAGCAACCCACTGCATAACGCCTTCGCCGCTTATATAGTTATAAAGTGTAACAAGGGCATTGTCTGCCTTATCAAGTATATTTGCAAAGATGATAAATGATGAACCGTTTCCGATTCCGGCTTCTGTAAGGAGCTCGCCCAGCCACATAACGAATATTGTACCTGTAACCATTGAAACAAGAGCTACAAAATAAACGAATATGTTTTGGTGAAGGAAAAGATTGTGTACAGAATAAATCTGACCGCAGCCCTGAAGAACAGCAAGACCGAGAGCTAAATATCTGGTCCATTTGTTAATCTTCTTTCTGCCCTCTTCGCCTTCTTCTTTGTTAATCTGTTCCAACTTGGGGATAGCAACCGTCAAAAGCTGCATAATGATGGAAGCCGTGATGTAGGGCCCGATACCCATTGCAAATATCGTACCGTAGCTTCCTCCGGCAATATAGGCATATAAGGTTGTATTAACGTCGGCGTTTGCAAGAGCGGAAACATCAATACCCGGCACGGGGATAAACGTACCGAAGCGGATTATAAGAAGAACAACAAGCATATAGATTATCTTCATTCTTATATCCTTAACCTTGAATGCCGTTTTAAGTGTATTAAACATTAAACCACCTCAGCATTTCCGCCTGCTGCTTCAATTTTTTCCTTTGCAGAAGCACTATAATAGTTAACCTTAACAGTAAGCTTCTTTGTAATTTCTCCGTTGCCTAAAATTTTAACTCCGTCCTTAGGGTGACTGACGAGACCCTTTGACTGAAGAGCTGCAATATCAACAACTGCTCCGTCTTCAAATACATCATTAAGAAGAGATACATTAAGAGCAACAATATCCTTAGTGTTTATACACTTAAAGCCCCTCTTAGGTATTCTTCTGTAAAGGGGCATCTGGCCGCCTTCGAAACCGGGTCTTACGCCGCCGCCTGAACGTGCCTTCTGGCCCTTGTGTCCCTTACCGGCTGTTTTTCCGTTGCCTGAGCCGTGACCTCTGCCTCTTCTGAAATTATCTGTATTTGAACCTAAAGCAGGTTTTAATTCGCCTAACTTCATTGTGGAATACACCTCCTTTTAATTAAACTTCCGTAACCTTCAAAAGATGTGATACCTGTTTGATCATACCTCTTACTGCAGCAGTATCTTCAAATTCGTTTGTGCTGTGCAGCTTTTTAAGTCCGAGAGCTGCAACCGTTTTTCTGTGCTTGGGAATAGCGCCGATGGGTGATTTTACAAGTTCAACTTTAATCTTCATATCAACTTCTCCTCCTTAGCCCAAAACTTCTTCTACGGTCTTGCCTCTGAGAGCGGCTACCTTTTCGGGAGTTGTAGCTGTCTTAAGCCCTTCGATAACAGCGTTGCAAACGTTCTGTTTATTGTTTGAGCCTAAAGACTTTGCTCTTACATTCTTAATTCCTGCAAGTTCCATAACCGCTCTGGCAGGGCCGCCGGCGATGATACCTGTTCCCTGAGGAGCCGGCTTTAAGAGAATTTTAGCTCCGCCGAAGCTTGCATGAATCTCATGATAAAGGCTGTCCTCTTCGTTTCTCTCGATATAGATGAGGTGCTTCATAGCGTCCTCTTTTCCCTTTCTGATAGCTTCGGGGATTTCTTTTGCTTTGCCTAAGCCTACTCCAACGTGACCCTGTTCGTCACCGACAACCATAAGGGCCGTAAATCTCATGTTACGTCCGCCCTTAACTGTCTTTGTAACTCTCTTAATTGTTACAAGAGTGTCTTTAAGGTCAAGAGTGGCTGCGTCTATTTTCTTATTCAAAATATTCCCTCCCTCTTAGAATTTCAAGCCTGCTTCTCTTGCAGCGTCTGCCAAAGCCTTGATCTTTCCGTGGTAAACGAAACCGCCTCTGTCGAAAACAACGGTATCGATACCCTTTTCAAGGGCTTTCTTTGCTACTGCCGTGCCTACTGCCTTAGCCGCTTCTACGTCATTTGTCTTTGAAAGAGAACTCTTAATGTCCTTTTCCATAGTTGACGCAGCAACGATTGTATTTCCGGCTGTATCATCTATAACCTGTGCATATATATGCATATTTGATCTGAAAACAGCAAGTCTGGGGGCAGCCGCAGTGCCTGAAATCTTATTACGGATTCTGTAGTGTCTTTTAGCTCTTGCGACCTTACGATCCTGCTTTGTAATCATAGACTTTCACTCCTTTATAAATATTTTCTTCCCGTTTAATTATTTGCCTGCCTTGCCGACCTTACGTCTTATGAACTCATAGTCATACTTAATGCCCTTACCTTTATAGGGTTCGGGAGGACGCTTTGTTCTGATTTCGGCAGCATACTGACCAACTTTTTCCTTGTCGATACCCTCAACCGTAATCTTGTTTGTTCCCTCAAGAACGGTTGTGATACCCTCGGGATCTATCATTTCAACAGGATGAGAATATCCTAAAGTAAGAGTTAACTTGTTACCCGACTTAGCAGCTCTGTAGCCTACGCCGTTAATTTCGAGAACCTTTTTATAACCTTCTGTAACTCCCACAACCATATTGTGAATGAGAGTTCTTGTAAGACCGTGAAGTGACTTAAATTTCTTTAAATCGCTGGGTCTTGTTACTACAATCTGATTTGCCTCTACCTGAATTGTCATATCCGTTGACAATGCCTTTGTAAGAGTACCCTTGGGGCCCTTTACGGTAAGTACATTGCCTTCTTCGAGCTTAACCTCGACACCTGCGGGAATGACTACAGGCAATTTTCCTATTCTTGACATATCCGCACCTCCTGCTTACCAAACATAGGCGATAACTTCGCCGCCAACGCCGAGCTTTCTGGCCTCTTTATCGGTAATAACGCCCTTGTTTGTTGAAACTATGGCAATGCCCAAACCATTAAGAACCTTAGGCATCTTGTCAGCCGGAGCATAAATTCTAAGGCCCGGCTTTGAAATACGCTTAATACCGGAGATAACCTTTTCATTCTTATCTGCACCGTATTTAAGTGTGATTTTAATAGTTTTCTTAACGCCGTCTTCTATAATTTCGTAACCCTTTATATAACCCTCGTTTGTAAGAATATCAGCAATTGAAACCTTTATCTTAGAAGAAGGCACGTCTACGGTATTACGCTTTGCCGTATTGGCATTTCTTATTCTTGTAAGCATATCTGCAATAGGATCGCTCATTGACATTTAAAAAACCTCCTTTCCGGATTTACCAGCTTGCTTTCTTAACACCGGGGATTTGACCTTTATAAGCTAACTCACGGAAGCATACACGGCAAATTCCGAACTTTTTAAGAACGGAGTGGGGTCTGCCGCAAAGTCTGCATCTTGTATAATTCTGAGTTGAAAAACGTGCTTTCTTGGCCTGCTTTAACTTAAGTGATTTCTTAGCCATTTTATCTCCTCCCTATTACTTTCTGAACGGCATACCGAAAAGTCTAAGAAGCTCTCTTGCCTCTTCGTCTGTCTTTGCCGTTGTAACAAATACGATGTCCATACCTCTGATTTTGTCGATTTTATCATACTCAATCTCGGGGAACATAATCTGTTCCTTAAGACCTAAGGTATAGTTTCCTCTTCCGTCGAAGCTGTCAGCGCTTACGCCTCTGAAGTCACGGACACGGGGAAGGGATATATTTATAAGCCTGTTTGCGAAGCTGTACATCTTTTCGCCTCTAAGTGTAACCTTACATCCGATGGGAACACCTGCACGGAGCTTAAAGTTAGCTATTGACTTTCTTGCCTTTGTAACGATAGGCTTCTGACCTGAGATCTTCTCCATATCCTTGCAGGCATTGTCGATAACCTTGGCGTTTTCCTTTGCTTCGCCTACGCCCATATTGATAACGATTTTTTCAATCTTAGGGCACTGTAATTTGTTTTTATATGAAAACTTCTGCATCATAGCGTCAACTATCTGCGTATCGTAGTATTCTTTTAACTGATTCACTTAAAACTGCCTCCCTTCGACTGATTAATCTATTGCTTCGCCTGTAGTCTTGGCAATTCTTGTCTTAACGGTTTTCTTCTTTCCGCCTTCAACAACGGTTTCTACCTTATAGCCAATTCTAGAGGGCTTTCCGTCGGCAAGATACATAACGTTCGACGCCGAGATGGGAGCTTCCTTCTCGATTATGCCGCCCTGTGTACCTCTGCCGGGCTTCTGGTGCTTTGTTACTTTATTAATTCCTTCAACAATGACCTTGTTGTTCTTTCTGTCGCAAACTAAGATCTTGCCCTTTGAGCCTTTGTCCTTGCCTGCAATAACAACAACTCTGTCGCCTCTTTTTAACTTCATCCGTCACGCCCTCCTTATAAAACTTCGGGTGCAAGAGATACAATCTTCATAAACTGCTTCTCACGAAGCTCTCTTGCAACAGGCCCAAAGATACGGGTACCTCTAGGATTCTTGTCCTCTTTTATAATAACAGCTGCGTTTTCGTCAAATCTGATATATGAGCCGTCGGGTCTGTGAGCGCCTTTAACGGTTCTTACAACAACCGCTCTTACAACCTCACCTTTTTTTACAACGCCGCCGGGTGTTGCATCTTTAACGGTCGCAACTATAACGTCGCCTATATTTGCATATCTTCTTGTGGAACCGCCCATAACTCTGATGCAAAGAATTTCCTTTGCTCCCGAATTGTCGGCAACCACTAATCTGCTTTCCTGCTGAATCATAGCGAATCTCCTTTCAAACAGAATTTGAAAACCCTATAAAAAATCCGTATAAAAGATTATTTAGCCTTTTCAACGATGTTAACAACACGCCATCTCTTGTCTTTAGAGAGAGGTCTTGTTTCCATAACTCTCACCTTGTCGCCAATGCGGCATTCGTTATTTTCGTCATGAGCCTTTAACTTATAGGTTTTCTTTACGATTTTATTATATAACGGGTGTCTTACGTTGTTTTCAATAGCAACAACAACCGTTTTGTCCATTTTGTCACTTGTAACTTTGCCGATTCTAACCTTATGAAGATTTCTTTCCACGCTTTGTCCTCCTTTCAGATATTACGCTCCGGCCTTCTGTGTAAGAACAGTCTGGATTCTTGCAATATCCTTCTTAACACGGCTGATTCTGGCTGTATTGTTCAACTGGTTTGTGGCATTCTGGAATCTCAAATTAAAGAGTTCCTTCTTTGCGTCAACAAGAGCCTTGTTTAATTCATCAACTGTCTTGTCATTTAATTCAGCGAGATAATCTTTAATTTTCATCTTTTACCTCCAATTCTGCCTTTGTGACAATCTTACACTTAATGGGGAGTTTGTGGATGGCAAGTCTTAAGGCTTCCTTAGCTGTTTCTTCGTTTACGCCGGCGATTTCAAACATAACTCTGCCGGGCTTAACAACAGCAACCCAGTACTCCGTTGCACCTTTACCGGAACCCATACGAACGCCGGCAGGCTTCTGTGTAACAGGCTTGTCGGGGAAGATTTTGATCCAAACCTTACCGCCTCTCTTAATGTATCTTGTCATAGCGACACGGGCAGCCTCTATCTGATTGGACTTAATCCATGCAGGCTCCATAGCAACAATACCGTATTCACCGTATGTTATAACGTTGCCTCTTGAAGCCTTTCCTGTCATACGTCCTCTGAACTGTTTACGTCTTTTAACTCTCTTAGGCATTAACATTACTGAACACCTCCGGTCTTCTTGGAGTCTTTCTTCTTAGTGGGAAGAACCTCTCCCTTATATATCCATACCTTAACGCCGATTTTGCCGTAGGTTGTGTTTGCTTCGGCAAAGCCGTAGTCGATATCTGCTCTCAGTGTCTGAAGAGGAATAGTTCCGTCGTGGTAGCTTTCAACTCTGGCCATTTCGGCTCCGCCCAGTCTTCCCGAGCAGGTTGTCTTGATACCCTTTGCGCCGAATCTCATTGACTTGTTCATAGCCGACTTCATGGCTCTTCTGAATGTGATACGGTTTTCAAGCTGCTTTGCGATATCCTCGGCTACAAGCTGTGAATCAAGCTCGGGTCTCTTGATTTCTTCAATGTTTACAACAACCTTCTTGGGTGTAAGCTTCTGAACGCTTGCTGTAAGCTTCTGAATGTTTTCGCCCTTAGAGCCGATAACGATACCGGGCTTGGAGGTATAAACAGTGATTTTAACTCTGTCGTTTGTTCTTTCAATCTTTATATCTGAAATGTTGTAGTTGGGATTTTGGTTTTTGATAAACTTTCTTATCTTCTGATCCTCTACGAGATAATCGGCATAATCCTTCTTATCTGCATACCAAACCGAATCCCAGCCTTTTATTATGCCTACTCTTAATCCATGAGGATTTACTTTCTGACCCATTAATAAACCTCCTTATCTCTCGTTTAAGTAGATGGAAATGTGAGATGTTCTCTTGTTGATTCTGTAGGCTCTGCCCTGAGCTCTGGGCTGAATTCTCTTAAGAGTGGGGCCCTGGTTTGCTACAGTTTCTTCAACATATAATTTATTAACGTCTAATTCCATATTATTCTCGGCATTCGCAACGGCTGATTTCAAAACCTTTTCGATAATGTCTGAAGCATATCTCGGTGAATAAGCGAGAATTGCCAAAGCCTCACCGACGCTCTTGCCCTTAATCTGGTCTAAAACGATTTTAGCCTTTGAACTGGAAACTCTAACATACTTAGCGTGAGCGTGAGCTCTTGTTTCCCTGTTCTGTTCGTTTCTTTCCTTTTTGATTTGGCTTCTATGTCCCTTGGCCATTTAAAGCCCTCCTTTCAAAAAAACGATTCTATACGGATAGTTAAAATTATTTAACCTTTGACTTCTTGTCAGCGTCCTTGCCGTGTCCTCTGTAGGTTCTTGTGAGAGCGAATTCGCCCAGCTTATGACCTATCATATCCTCTGTAATATATACGGGAACATGCTTTCTTCCGTCATGAACGGCTATTGTATGACCTATCATATTGGGGAAGATTGTAGAACGGCGAGACCATGTTTTAATTACATTCTTTGTACCTGCGGCGTTTTCCGCTTCAACCTTTTTCATTAAGCTCGTGTCAACGAAAGGTCCTTTTTTAATTGATCTGCTCATTTATACGGCCTCCTTATCAGCTGTTTCTTCTGCGTACAATATACTTGTCGCCGGCCTTGTTCTTTCTTGTCTTATAACCGAGTGCGGGCTTGCCCCAAGGTGTACAGGGACCTGAACGTCCGATAGGAGCTCTGCCCTCGCCGCCGCCGTGGGGGTGGTCATTGGGGTTCATAACAGAACCTCTGACTGTAGGTCTGATACCCATGTGTCTCTTCTTGCCGGCGTTGCCGATGTTAATAAGCTCGTGCTCGTGATTTCCGATTGTTCCTATTGTAGCACGGCATTCTATGGGGAGAAGTCTCATTTCTCCGGAGGGAAGTCTTACTGTGGCATACTTGCCTTCCTTAGCCATAAGCTGAGCAACGTTTCCTGCCGAACGAACAAGCTTTCCGCCTGCTCCGGGAACCATTTCGATGTTGTGGATTTCAGCACCGACGGGAATCTTTCTCATAGGAAGAGCGTTTCCTGTTTTAACTTCGCACTTTTCTCCGCTTTCAACAATTTCTCCCACCTTGAGGCCTTCGGGAGCGAGAATATATCTCTTTTCGCCGTCGGCGTAGTGGAGAAGAGCGATGTTTGCTGTTCTGTTGGGATCGTATTCTATAGCGGCTACCTTTGCAGGTACGTTATCCTTATTTCTCTTAAAGTCAACAATTCTGTATTTCTTCTTGCTGCCGCCGCCGATGTGACGAACTGTTATTTTGCCTTGAGCATTGCGGCCTGCTGTCTTCTTAATATGAACACAGAGGCTCTTTTCGGGCGTGGATTTTGTAATTTCGGAGAAATCCGAAACTGTCATCTGCCTTCTTGAAGGTGTATAAGGCTTAAATCTCTTAATACCCATTTCTTACACTCCTTTCATATCGGGAAACCGGATGCACAACGCACCCGTGTGTGTCATTATATATTACATACCTTGGAAAATTTCGAGTTCCTTTGAATCTTCGGTAAGCTGAACAATGGCTTTCTTTCTTGCGGCTGTCTTGCCGAAGGTATAGCCTCTTCTTTTTGTCTTGCCGTTTAAGTTCATTGTGTTTACATAAGAAACCTTTGCGCCGTCAAACATTTTTTCAACAGCTTCCTTAATCTGGCTCTTTGTAGCGTCTGTATGAACATAAAAAGCATATTTCTTGTCAGCCATGTCGTTCATTGATTTTTCTGTTATGATCGGACGTAAAATAACGTCATAATATTTAATATCAGCCATTATGCGTATACCTCCTCCATTTTCTCAGCAGCAGCCTTTGTAACAACAAAAGCATCATACTTAAGAATATCATAGGGGTTTATTGTGCCGACAGACGCTGTCTTAACAGTGGGAATATTTCTTGCGGAAAGAACAACGTTTGAGTCGTTTCCTTCTATAACAACAAGTGCCTTTTCAACACCTATGTTCTTAAGAACCGCAGCCATATCCTTTGTTTTGGGAGCGTCAAACTTAAGATCTTCAAGCACAACTACTTTATAATCATTATATTTAGCTGTTAAAGCAGACTTTAAAGCAAGTCTCTTAACCTTTTTATTAAGCTTAAATGAATAATCTCTCGGCTTGGGAGCGAATACAACACCGCCGCCCTTCCACTGGGGTGAACGGATAGAGCCTTGTCTTGCACGTCCTGTGCCTTTTTGTCTCCAGGGCTTCTTGCCGCCGCCTCTTACCTCTGCTCTTGTCAGAGTGCTTTGTGTTCCCTGACGATTGTTGGCAAGCTGCTGAACTACAGCCAAGTGGAGAACGTGTTCATTTATTTCAGCTGCGAAAAGACTGTCGGAAAGCTCAATCTGGCCTACCTTCTCTCCGCTCATGTTTAAAACCTTTGCTAATGCCATTTCATATCCTCCTTCCGTCTTAATCAGTTAGCCTTAACGGTTTCTCTGATAACTACGCCAGAACCCTTACTTCCGGGAACCGCTCCCTTTACAAGAAGCAAATTCTTGTCGGCGTCAGCTCTTACAACCTCGATGTTCTGAACGGTTACGGCTGCCGCACCCATATGTCCGGGCATCTTCTTACCCTTTTTAACCTTACCGGGGGTAGTACCGGAGCTGAGTGAACCTAAAGCTCTGTGATATTTTGAGCCGTGAGCCATGGGGCCTCTGTGCTGGCCGTGACGCTTAATGGCACCCTGGAAGCCGTGTCCCTTTGATACGCCGCTTACGTCAACTCTGTCGCCTACAGAGAAGATGTCGGCCTTGATTTCAGAACCAACCTCATATTCGTCTATGGAATCAAACTTTAATTCCTTAAGAACCTTCTTGGGAGCAACCCCGGCCTTGTCAAAATGACCCTTGATGGGCTTGTTTACTCTGCTTTCTTTAACATCGCCGAAACCAACCTGAACAGCGTTATAGCCGTCTTTTTCGACTGTCTTCTTCTGTGTTACCACACAAGGACCCGCCTCTAAAACAGTAACGGGAATTAATAAACCTGCCTCTGTGAAAATCTGTGTCATACCGATTTTCTTGGCAACTATTGCTTTTTTCATTAAAAAGCACCTCCTAAACTCTACAGCGGATTGCCCCGAAAGCTTATCGCTTTAGGGTAATCATCCTAGGTCAATATAAGGAAGCCTTATATAAACCATTAACTTGGGAATTTTTTGTTTTTCCTTCAAGATTAAAGCATCTTGATTGTAATATCAACTCCTGCAGGAAGATCAAGACGTGTCAAAGCGTCAACTGTCTTTGCAGTAGGTGTCAAAATATCAATAAGTCTCTTATGAGTCGAAAGCTCAAACTGCTCTCTTGAATCTTTATACTTATGAACAGCCCTTAAAATTGTAACAACCTCTTTCTTTGTCGGCAGAGGAATAGGCCCCGAAATCTTTGCGCCCGTTTTCTTAGCAGTATCTACTATAAGAGCAGCAGACTGATCGATTAACTTATGGTCATAAGCTTTAAGATTGATTCTGATTTTTTGACTTGCCATAAAAAAGTCGCCTCCTTTTCGCACTTTTTAAATTAGTACGACAAGCGGTGACTGCACGCATTTACCATATTACACCCTTGCAACTCATAAAATAAGGTATAAGGAAAATTGTACAGTGACCTACTCGCCCGGTTTCTAATGAACAGGACATCGCTCTGCGGAAAAACCGGCTAAGCGCCGCAACCTCCGCTTCACAGCTCTTAATGTCACATCAGGAATTATTATACACCCTTTTTTTCCCGAATGCAAGCCTTTTTTTATATTTTTTAAATTTTTTTTACAAAAATTTTCGTCAGATTATATTTATTTTTTGGTGGTTTGTCACTTATCCCCGATATTAT
>JAJQCI010000247.1 GCA_021202835.1 Clostridiales bacterium
ACAAAGAAAGACTTATTTATGTTTATCAATGCGGCATGAGCCGATTGCCACTGGAAAGTCTTTTGGCTCTTACCGGGTAATTTTGTGCACTTTTTTGGTTTTGCTCATTTATAGTAAAATCAATATTTAAGGTTTTTGTCAAACACTTTTCGGAAAATAGTTTTGGATTCAGACCCAAAAGAGAGGCAAAGAATGCTATAAAACAATGCAAAAAGAATGTAAATGACGGTTATGTGTATGTAGTGGATATGGATTTAGAAAAATTCTTTGATAACGGTGGTGTGATAGGCCGGCTGCTCAATTAATGGGCAGCCTCCTACTCGATTATGATTTTATACAGTTGATTTTATCTGTTATTCCTCTTACGTCAAAACCTTTTTGTTTGTATTGTTTTATGAGACTGACAGCCTCGGGGGTTATTTCCTCTCCCGTGTTTATGATGGGTATGCCGGAAGGGTATATATAGGCGGCGGTTTTTGAAATTTTGCCTGTACTTTCGTTTAGGGTAAGCTCTTCGCCTTCACGGAGACAAGCTTCATATGGTGTAAGTCTGAGCGGTGATGAAAAGGTTTTTTCGAATTTCGGACTTGTTTTTTTAGGCGGAAGGCCGGAAATTGCTTTTGAAAGCCTGTCAAAGCCTTCCCTTGTGTCGCCTATGGATGTTAAAACCAGAGTGTAAAAAAGATTTTCCATTTCCGGTTCTAAATCGAAGGCTTTTAAGGCGGCGGCTGTCTCTCTGCCGCCCCAAATAACTATTTTGGAGGGGTCGGCGTCAAAAACATTGCCGGAGCCTATAATTTCTCTGCCCATAATTTGCCCCCTGTTTTTCTCTCTGAAAGAGGTAAGAAGCTTAAAATAGCTTTCCATCGCTTTTTTGCCCTCATTGTTTTTCATATATTCTATGCAGCTGTCTATTGAAGAAAGAAGTATGTAAGAAGGGCTGGAGCTTTGATATATGCTAAGATATCTTTCCGTCTCGGCTGAGTCGGCAGTGTCAGTGCATATGTGAAGAAGGGCGGTTTGCGTAAGAGAGGGCAGTGTTTTGTGAAGGCTTTGTATAACGATGTCTGCTCCGAGCCCAACGGCCGATTGGGGAAAGCCCTCATAAAAGCCGAAATGTGCCCCGTGGGCTTCGTCAACTATCAAAACACAGCCATGTTTTCGGCAGACGCCGGAAATCGCCCTTATGTCGGAAACTATTCCCTCATATGTAGGAGAAACCATAACAAAAGCCTTTGCCCCTGTTTTAATAAGGGCCGTTTCAACGTCACCGGGGGAAATTCCTCCGCTTATGCCTTCGGAGGTTATCGGCGGATAAATATATTCGGGCCTAAGATTTCTCAAAAAAACGGCGTTATATACCGATTTGTGGCAGTTTCTAGCCATAAGAAGCGTTTCACCCGGTTTTGTACAGGCAGAAACAGCGGCCAAAAGGCCGCAGGTGGAGCCGTTTATTAAATAGCAGGTTTTTTTGCTGCCGTATATTTCCGCCGCAAGCTCCATTCTTTCCTTTAAAATTTCGGTGGGATGGTGAAGGTCGTCGGTGCCGTTTATTTCGGTAAAATCCAGCTTAAAGGCTTGGTTTTTAAACAGCTTAAAGTTTCTTTTGTGCCCCGGCATATGAAAGGGATAGGCGTTAAGGCTTTCAAGCCTTTCCTTAAGAGTCATTTTCGGCCGCCTTCATCATTATTGCACACTCTATTCTCTTTCTGTGAAGCTCACAGCCGTATTTGTAAACGCTCTTTATACTGCCTGTTGAGTGATAAGCGTTGGCCACACAGCCGCCGCTGCAGTAAAGCCTTGCAAAGCACTCGTCACACTCTTTGTGTGAATATATGTTGCAGCTTTTGAATTCTTCACGTTTTTCCTGTGCCGTTATGCCTTCGAAAACATTGCCCAGCTTATATTCGTCGTCGCCTACGAACTGGTGACAGGGATATAAATCTCCCGAAGGAGTAACCGCCATATATTCCGTGCCTACGCCGCAGCCCGAAACACGCTTATATATACAGGGGCCGCCGGTTAAATCTATCATATAGTGATAGAAGGTAAAGTCTTTTCTTTTCAACATTTCTTTGGCGAGAATGTCATACTGCTCCAGAAGCTTTGGCAGGTCTTCTTCTGTCAGGGCATAGGGTGCATCGGCAGGGGCAACAACCGGCTCCATTGAAAGCTGTTTAAAGCCCAAATCCGCAAGATGAAGAATATCATTTGTAAAATCGGTGTTATAGTGGGTATATGTACCCCTCAAGTAATAATTTTCCTGATTTCGGCTGTCGGCGGCTCTTTTAAACTTGGGCATAATAATGTCGTAGGTTCCGCCGCCGTTTCCAGTATGGCGGAGCCTGTCGTTTACGGTCCGTCTGCCGTCTACGGAAAGAACGACGTTATACATTTCTTTGTTTATAAATTCCATTTTTTCGTCGTCCAGAAGAATACCGTTTGTGGTTATCGTAAATCTGAAATTTTTGCCCTTTTCGGCTTCTATGCTTCTTGCATAGTTAACAAGATGTTTTACAACCTCCCAGTTCATAAGGGGTTCACCGCCGAAAAAGTCAACCTCCAAATTTTTTCTGGTTCCCGAATTTTCGATAAGAAAGTCGAGAGCTCTTTTGCCTGTTTCAAAGCTCATTAATGTTCTTGAACCCTGATGATATTCTCCCTCTGAAGCAAAGCAGTATTCACAGGCCATATTGCAGTCCTGGGCAACAAGAAGGCAGAGAGCCTTTATTACGGAATGTCTGTTTTTTAAATAGGGGGCCATATCCTTATAAATATCCTCTGAGAAAAGAGTGCCGCTTTCCTTAAGGGCGTCTATGTCGGAGAAAAGCTCCTCTGCGTCCTCCGCCGAAACGCCGTATTTTTCAGCCAGAAAAGCCTTTATTTCTTCCCTTGGTGTCTCTTCATACATGCCTATGGCGTCATAAGCCGCTTCGTCAACAACGTGTACTGAGCCGCTGTTTACATCTATAATAATGTTGTAACCGTTGCTTTTATATCTGTGTATCATATAACTACCTCTGTTTGTTTATTTAAAAAGCCGCTGCCGAAAAAGCAGCGACCTTTCAGAATATTATTTTAATTTTTCACACTGCTGATTTGCGATGCTGCACGAAGTCTTGCTTGCCGACTGGCAGGATGTCTGACATTCGCCGCAGCCGCCGCTTAAAGCCGAAGCAGCAAGGTTTCTTGTTGTTAAAGTTTTAATTCTTGACATTTAAAAACCCTCTTTCTGTTTATTATAAGGAAATATTTCCTTTGCTATTTTCTATTTTATCAGCATAATCCCTATGTGTCAAGTATTGAAATTATCTAAAATATATTATATAATAATGAAAACGATAAGAAATTGATGATTTAAGGAAAAAATAATTTTTCATCATTTCCATAATATAAAATAAAATAATTAGCAGAGGTATTTATATG
>JAJQCI010000075.1 GCA_021202835.1 Clostridiales bacterium
ATTATAAGAAGAATAGGCGGAAAAGAGGAAACCCGGCGCCATCTTGAAAATTTGGGCTTTGTCCCCGGAGGAACCGTTACCGTAATAAGCACAATGGGCGGAAACCTTATTGTGAATGTTAAAGAAGCCAGAATCGCCGTAAGCAAGGAAATGGCTTCGAAAATTATGGTTTAAACAGAGTATATTATGCCTTGGGGCTTTTAATTTACAGACGGTCTTAAAGGTGTTTATATAAAGGAGGAAAAAATGAAAACTTTAAAGGATGCTAAAGTCGGTGAAACCGTTACGGTTGTTAAGCTGACGGGAACAGGCGCAGTAAAAAGAAGAATTATGGATATGGGCATAACCAAAGGCGTAGCCATTGACATACGTAAGGTGGCGCCCTTAGGCGACCCCGTTGAAGTAACTGTAAGAGGCTATGAGCTTTCAATAAGAAAGGCAGACGCCGAAATGATTCAGGTTGAAGGCTAAAGGAGGATAAACAAAAATGGGTATTAAAATTGCTCTTGCCGGCAACCCCAACAGCGGAAAAACAACACTGTTTAACGCTCTTACGGGTTCTAACCAGTTTGTAGGAAACTGGCCCGGCGTTACCGTTGAAAAGAAGGAAGGAAAGCTTAAATTCCGCAAGGAGGTCACAGTTATGGACCTTCCCGGTATTTATTCACTCTCGCCCTATACTCTTGAAGAGGTTGTGGCAAGAAATTATCTTATTAACGAAAAGCCCGACGCTATTTTAAACATAGTGGACGGTTCAAACCTTGAAAGAAACCTTTATTTGACAACGCAGCTTATGGAACTGGGTATTCCCGTTGTTGTTGCCATAAACATGATGGACGTTGTTAAAAAGGCCGGAGACAAAATCGACACAAAAGGCCTTTCGAAGCTTCTGGGCTGCCCCGTTGTTGAAATATCGGCTTTAAAGGGAACAGGTGTTAAGGAAGCGGCGGAAGAGGCAGTTAAGGCGGCTGAAGCAAAGAAGGCCTTCCATCTTAATCCCTTCAGCAGCAATATAGAACACGCCATTGCTCATATAGAAGATCTTTTAAAGGGAAAAATAGACAAAAAGCAGGAAAGATGGTTTGCTATAAAGGTTTTCGAAAGAGACAGAAAGGTTCTTGAAGACATTAAGCTTGACAGTACTGCGTCAAGCGAAATTAATACAATCGTTGACAGCATCGAAAAGGAATTTGACGATGACAGCGAAAGTATAATTACAAACGAAAGATATGTTTACATAGCTTCTATTCTTAAGGGTATTTATAAGAAGCAAAGCAAGGGCAGTCTTACAGCTTCAGACAAAATAGACAGGGTTGTTACAAACAGAATTTTGGCGCTTCCCATATTTGCCGTTGTTATGTTTATTGTTTATTATATTTCAGTAACAACCGTAGGCGGAATTGCCACAGACTGGGCTAACGACGGTTTGTTTGGCTTTGACGGCGATGGCTGGCACTTATTCGGAATAGGCACAAGCGCCTATGAAGAAGCCGCCGGAGAATATGACACGGCTCAGGCTGAAATCGAAGCCTTTATAGAAGCTGCCGGCGAAGCAGGTATTGACGTTGAAGAAATATCGGCGGCTCTCGAAGAGGAAGAAGACGACGAGGCTGTTTTTGACGAATTTATAGAAGCCTCCGCAGATGTTGCGGCTGTATGTGAAATAGAAAACGAAGACGGCGAAATCGAGGATGTAATCGATGTAGACTCAGCCGAGTTTGAAGCAGCTCTTTCAGTAGAAGAGCCTGACCCTGCCGATTTCGGAATATTTATTCCCGGTATCGGTACCATAGCGGGAAATATTCTTGAAGGCATAAGCTGCCCCGAGTGGTTATCATCACTCATTCTCGACGGTATAATAGCCGGTGTAGGTGCTGTTTTGGGCTTTGTTCCCCAGATGCTTATACTCTTCCTGTTCCTTGCATTCCTTGAATCCTGCGGATATATGGCAAGAGTAGCCTTCATTATGGACAGAATCTTCAGGAAGTTCGGTCTTTCCGGCAAGTCCTTCATACCCATGCTTATAGGCTCGGGCTGCGGTGTTCCCGGTATTATGGCTTCCAGAACGATCGAAAGCGACCGTGACAGAAAAATGACAATTATGACAACTACATTTATCCCCTGCGGAGCTAAGCTTCCCATAATCGCCCTTATAGCCGGCGCTCTTTTCGACGGAGCATGGTGGGTTGCTCCCAGCGCATATTTTGTAGGCGTTGCCGCAATTATTATTTCGGGTATTATACTTAAAAAGACACAGATGTTTGCCGGTGACCCGGCGCCCTTCGTTATGGAGCTTCCGGCTTATCACTGGCCCACAGTGGGCAATGTACTCCGAAGCATGTGGGAAAGAGGCTGGTCGTTTATTAAGAAGGCCGGTTCTGTTATCTTACTGGCTACCATACTTATTTGGTTCCTTTCCGGCTACGGCTTCGGTGAAGAGGGCTTCGGCGCTGTTGATATGAACGAAAGTCTTCTTGCCACAATAGGAAACTGCGTTGCTTTCATATTCAAGCCCATAGGCTTCGGCGACTGGAGATCGGCTGTTGCCGCTGTATCCGGCCTTATTGCAAAGGAAAACGTAGTAGGCACATTCGGCGTTCTTTACAGACCCGAGCTTGCTGAGGTAGCTGAGGACGGCGCAGAAATCTGGGCTAATCTTCAGGCTAATTTCGGCGAAATGAGCGGAGGCCACGCTGCACTTGCAGGATATTCCTATCTTGTATTCAACCTTCTCTGCGCTCCCTGCTTTGCTGCTATGGGCGCTATAAAGAGGGAAATGAACTCAGGCAAGTGGACTGCCTTTGCAATAGCTTATCAGTGTGTATTTGCATACCTTGCTGCCCTTGTAATATATCAGGTTGGCCTGCTCTTAAGCGGAGACGTTAACATTTTGGGCATCATCGCAGCTGTTATAGTTATTATTGCAGCAATATATCTTCTTTTCAGACCTCAGAGAAATTTAGGGGTTGACACAAAGGCAAGTGTTAAGGCATAATATAATCAGCGATTCCCTGAAAGGTGTGATTATATGAATTTTCCGTCTTTTGTAGTTTTGGTAATACTTATTGCAGTTGTTGCCTTGATTATAAAAAATCTCATTCAAAACAGAGGCAAAGGCTGCGGAGGAAACTGTGCCCACTGCGGCGCTGCCTGTCACAGCCTGCCGCCGAAGGAAAATGACGGCGAAAAGAAATAATCTAAAATAATAAAAATAGTCGGATTCTGCATATGAATCCGGCTTTTTTTCTTTACAAAATCATAAAATTGTTTTATAATAGATTAAGGAATCGCTGATTAATTAGTCCTTCACATCTTCATCTCTGATTTTCCTATTGCTGCGTAAAGAACTTTTGACGTAGGATCCGGCCACGCCTGCAAGTTCGTTCCCTGCACTCGAAAAATCAGAG
>JAJQCI010000104.1 GCA_021202835.1 Clostridiales bacterium
CTGCCTGCTTTTTGACAATGTATCTTACGCTGTACAAAAGGCTTTAAAGCCTTCGGCATACAAAACATTTTACATTTTCTTTACATTTTTATGTATTTTGACAATAATTTAAGAGCAAGGCCGGAGCAGCAGGGAATATTTTTACAAAAGCAAATCTAACGTCAGGAAATTTTTTTGCAAAATTGTAAAATATGACTTGTTTTATTCTGAAAAAAATTATATAATATATATAAAGCGTGCTAAGTTATTAGCCAAGTAAAATATTTTATTAGGAGGAGTGAAACTATGTCATATATGGATACATATAACCAATGGCTCACAGACCCTGTTTTCGACGCTGAAACAAAGGCTGAGCTTGAGGCTATTAAGGGTGACGAAAAGGAAATCGAGGATAGATTTTATAAGGAGCTTGAATTCGGTACAGCCGGCTTAAGAGGCGTTATCGGTGCAGGCACAAACTGTATGAACGTATATATCGTAAGCAAGGCTACACAGGGCTTCGCTAACTATATTTTAAGCCAGGAAGCCGACAGACCGGCCAAGGGCGTTGCCATTGCTTATGACAGCCGCAACATGAGCCCCGAATTTGCAGAAACAGCTGCTCTCGTTTTGGCAGCAAACGGCATCAAGGCTTATCTTTTCGAGTCTCTTCGTCCCGTTCCCGTTCTTTCATTTACTGTTCGTCATTTGGGCTGTACAGGCGGTATCGTTATTACTGCAAGCCATAATCCGCCCCAGTATAACGGCTATAAGGTATATTGGGAAGACGGCGCACAGGTTCCTTACCCCAGAGATGAAGCTATCATGAAGGAAGTTCAGGCTATTTCAGACTTCGGTTCAATCAAGAAGATTTCAAAGGAAGAAGCTCTTGAAAAGGGTCTTCTTGTTATGATAGGCAAAGAGGTTGACGACGCTTATGACGAAAACGTTCTTGCTCAGCTTGTTAATCCCGAGGTTGTTAAAGAAATGGGCAGCACATTAAAGGTTGTTTATACACCTCTTCACGGCTCGGGCAACCTTCCCGTAAGACGTATTCTTAAAAAAGCCGGCCTTGAAAATGTTATGGTAGTTCCCGAACAGGAGCTTCCCGACGGAAACTTCCCCACCGTAGCCCTTCCCAACCCCGAAGACGTAAACGCTTTCAAGCTTGCTATGGAGCTTTCCGAAAAGGTAGGCGCAGACTATATGTGTGCAACAGACCCCGACGCCGACAGAGTTGGTGCTGTTGTTAAAAATTCAGAAGGCGAATATGTTGTATTTAACGGCAATATGATGGGTACTCTTATCTGTGAATATATTCTTTCACAGAAGGCCGCAAAAGGCATACTTCCCAAGAACGGCGCCGTTGTTTCAACAATCGTTTCCACAGACCTTACAAAGGCAATCTGCAAGAACTACGGTGTTGCATATTTCGACGTTCTTACAGGCTTCAAATACATAGGCGAAAAGATTAAAGAATTTGAAGCTGACGGAAGCTATGTTTACCAGTTCGGTTTTGAAGAATCCTACGGCTGCTTAACAGGCTCATATGCAAGAGACAAGGACGCTGTTGACGCTAACCTTATGATCGCCGAGATAGCCTGCTACTATAAGAAGCAGGGCAAGACACTCTATGACGCCCTTCAGGATCTCTACGCTAAATACGGCTATTATAAAGAAACAGTAACCTCAATCAACTTAGGCGGCGTTGAGGGTGCAGCTCAGATTAAGAAGGTTATGGCAGATCTTCGTGCAGAAGCTCCTGCAGAGGTAGGCGAAGTTAAGGTTATCGAAGCAAGAGACTACAGCGAAGGCACAATTAAGGACATCGCTACAGGCGCAGTATCACCCACAGGCCTGCCCAAGTCAAACGTTCTTTATTACATTCTCGAAGACGGAACATGGTTCTGTGTAAGACCTTCCGGAACAGAGCCCAAGATCAAGGTTTACTTCGGCGCAAGCGGAGAAAACGAAGAAGCTGCCGCTGCAAAGGCAAAAGCCGCTTCCGACGGTATACTTGCTATTGTTGACAAGATTTTAGGCAAATAAAACAAAAAATCAACTTTAAATTTTAATAAATATTAAAATAAAAATACAAATGCCGTTAAGCTTCGATTAACGGCATTTCTTTTAGGAGGACAATCATGAATTTACCTTTTTCGATAGATTTAAGCGGTCAGGTAGCTGTTGTTACAGGCGGAAGCGGCGTAATCGGCGGAATGTTTTCCCGTGCTTTGGGAAAATGCGGCGCTAAGGTGGCTGTTTTGGGAAGAAAGGCCGAAAACGGAAAGCCCGTTGTTGACGATATAATCGCAGGCGGCGGCGAAGCCATTGCCGTAGCGGCAAACGTATTAGACAAAGAAAGCCTCGAAGCCGCAAAGAAAGAAATTTTGGATAAATGGGGCAAAATCAACATACTTGTAAACTGCGCCGGAGGAGCCGTAAAGTCGGCCGAAATCCCTCAGGACCAGTTCTGTGACGCAGAAGAGGGCATGCTTAACTTCTTCACAACGGATATGGAAAACATAAAAAGAGAGCTCGACTTAAATCTTATGGGAACAATGCTGCCTACGCAGATTTTCGGCTCGGCTCTTGTAAACAGCGAAAATGCCAATATTATAAATATTTCAAGCATGGGAGCCTTTTCTCCTTTGACGAGAATTCCCGGTTATTCCGCAGCAAAGGCGGCAGTTTCAAATTTTACCGGCTGGGCGGCAACTTATTTCGCAAAAAGCGGCATACGTGTTAACGCAATAGCCCCCGGCTTCTTCCAGACAACCCAAAACCACGCCCTTCACTTTAACCCTGACGGAACCCCAACCCCCAGAAGCAAAAAAATAATAGACAGCACTCCTATGGGCAAATACGGCGACCCCGAAAACCTTATAGGCGGCCTGCTTTATCTCTTAAGCCCTGCAAGCAGCTTCGTAACCGGCGTTGTTCTCCCCATAGATGGCGGCTTCACAAGCTATAGCGGAGTATAAAACCCTCTGCGCATAAATTTATATGCGGCACATAGAAAATTTACTTTTTGTTTGTTAAATATATTTTTGTGCACAGCGATATCAGACTCTCAAAATAAGTTCATTGTTCTTTGAGCATTGGTAAATAGAATTGGCATTCATCTTAGCACATAACTGCGTCCAAGATATAATGTATGCTTTCTGTTTTCCAATGCTCTGTTATAATGTGAAGCTTTTTATTGTATATTTCCATTTTTGCCGTGCAAACGCCGTAATCTGCAGCTTTCTCCTGCGAACTGTTTCAATAAAATTAAAAGCTGTTGTCAAGCAAATAAACCGCTGTTTAAATGTTGTTTTTCTTATTAATTTAACGCCGAAAAACGGCTAAACGGTTTTATATCAGTTCCGACGCAAAATGTCTTATATATTTTAACGCAATTTTAATATTATGTTAATCAC
>JAJQCI010000117.1 GCA_021202835.1 Clostridiales bacterium
ATATATTCCCTTAAACATACAATATATAAAAGACAGTTTTGACATTTATCCCATAGCCTCAAGCCATATAGAGACGGTTGTCCTGCTTTCGAGGATTTAGGATTATATTGAAAAATAAAGGAGAAAAACAAAATGGCTTTTTTATTAAACAATGTTGTTCCTTGGGGGAAGAAATTTTAACGAATACAAAACCATGTTTAAGCTGACCGATGAAGATATGAAAAAAAGCATAGCCGGATTTGGTGACGGACCGGCAAGCTTTAATTATGAAGCGGCGAAACAGGGTTGTTCCGTAACTTCATTTGATGTGATTTAAAGGTTTACAAAAAGCGAATTGGAACAGCGTACAGAAGAAGTGCGCAGCGTGGTTATGAATCAGATTAGGGAAAATAAGGATAATTATGTTTGGACAAATGCAATTGACGAAATGTTTCGAGTATGCAGAGAAATCCGTATTTTTCCGGTGGTGGATTTGGATGCAAACAATGCGGAAGTGATAAACAATGTAATTGACTGCTGCAAATCCAAATATTATGTTGAAACAGTTAAAACCAACTATGAATTTCAAAAAGGCGCCGATAAATTGCTTGTAATAAAAAAATGCGAAACTAAAGAGTATATAGCAAATTTGGGAATAAATAATAATAATTTATAATAATAAGAGGCCTGCGAAAAATTAAAAATTCAAATTTTTCACAGCCCATTTGATTTGTGGTATTAATATCTTCTGAAATTATTTATTTACATTTGGCCGCTTCTGCGGTTAACTTCTTTTTTAAGAAGAGAAAGCTTATCTTCGGGAATTTCGAAGTCCATAGCCGTGGCCGCATAATACAGGGAGAACAGGTCCATATCATCAAGCTTTGAAAAGTCGCCTGCGGAATTTATAATCTCGTACATATATTCTTTTTCTTCCTCGGAAAACTCTATTTCTTCGCCGTCATCCGGCAAACCGCCCTCCATAGAGTAATAAAGCTGATCCTCCGCTTCTTCAAGCTCGTCGCAGTAATCCGCAAAGTCAAGCTCTATACCCAAATATCTTGCAAGCTTTAAATACATATTGTAGGCTCTGTCGTTCATAACCGTTATTTTTTTAGGCTTGCCTATATTAAGCATGTCATTAAGGGCCTTTTCGGTAAATTGTTTTGCGTAGTCATCGTCTGCTTTACATTGTTCGCAGGAAATCGGCTTTTCGTCGCTGTTCAAAATAATACTTAGCAAGGGCAGGAAGGGGGCCTCCCTGAGCTCATCGGCAATATTCTCCTCGGAATCTTCATTTAAAACGGGAGCCGGACAAAGAAATACATCACACATCCAATCAGGCCCGTGTTTTTTCGACCTGCGGACACGTGCCGCCAAAACCTCACTGAATTTCACGTCTGTTTCATATTCCTCCTCTTTAAAATCAGGCAAAACAGTACTGCTCCACTGAAAGGTGCCCTCCGGCATTACCTTTGCCAAAACAATCTTTAAGCCCTCTTCAACTCCCTCCGACAAATCAGACACTGACAAAATTCCGGCTTCAAGGCGTTTTGACAGCTCCGTACAGGCTCCGAGTGCTTCCTCCATATATTTTTTATCTGTTTCGTCTTTTAAAAACCACGGAACACGGTAGGGCTGCATTCTTTCGAATTTAGGGCAGGAGTTTTTGCCTCTGAGCCTTATGTTATGTGATGAACAATATGTCCTGAGAAGCTTTTTTTCCGATTCGTGAAGGTCGTCCATATTTTCAAAGGAACAGGAAATACAGCTTTGTAATATCATTTTCTCACGGTTTACCCAAATAGGGTCAAAAGGGGAATTGTAATAAAGATTTCTGAGAGAGCTGAGCCCCTCCTCTCCGGGATATACCGCAAGGGCGATATGCTGGCCCATCTTTCCCATTATACAGCAGTAGCCTATTGTTCCGTCGGAGTGTTCAACGGCTATAAGCTGAGAATCCGAGAGCTTTTTCCAAAGCTTTGTTTTTTTGTATTCCAGTGCTTTTTCGTATAATCTGTCCATAAAATTATTCCTTTCCCATAAATATATTTAATCGTCTGTCCATACGATTTCATGATATATCGTCTCTATTTCGTCGCCGCAGCCCCAGCCGATATAAGCGGATTCCGACACGACCTTATCTATTCTGTCTTTAAAAAGCATATATAATGTATCATCATCTTCATTATTTAAATAATCGGCAAACTGCCCGAATGTATTCAGAAGAGAATTGTAAAACGATTCGTTCATATCGCCGTAGTTATTTGTAAATTCCGTTCCCATTTCAACAAAACTCAGCATCACGCTTAATGTGACCTGTAAATCGGCAAACTTTCTAACCTCGTCTACAATCTTTTTGCAGGCCTTCATATCTGGGCTTGCGTAATTGCCGAGAGCAAAGCAGCGAGAGAGTTTCTTTTCATAATCGTCTATAAGCTCCTCACGTGCTCCCTCATGGTTAAAGAGAGAATTAAGATATAAATTTGCCTGATCGCTGCTGCGGTAAAGCCGGCATATGATTTCCTCAATACGGTTCCAAGACTCATTCCGCAGGCATTTCTTAAGTTCTGCCGCCGAAAGCTTTTTTGTTTTTCCCATTTTAACACCTTCCGTTCTTTAAGGAAGCGATGATTAATTCGCCGAAGCAGATTCGATGAGCTAATTAATCAGCGATTCTTTAAATTTTCATTTTATATAGTCTGTCTTCATGCCCGTTCTGGGTTTTCGGGGATAGGTTCCCTCATAGCTGCCCAGAGCGACTGAGCCGCAAATTGTTTCATCTTGGCCTAACCCGAGGGATTCAAGATACTCTCTGACAGACTTGTTTTCATCAAGCCAGTGAAGCTGGTTAATCCAGCAGGAGCCTATTCCCAGTGATTCCGCCGTAAGCATCATATTTTGAAGTGCACAGGCGCAGTCGGCCATAGCATTTGGGTAATCTCTTCTGTTTGACACGACTATAAGCACGGGAGCATTATAATCATAGACATAACTTCCGGCTTTAGACTGTTTAATTGAATTTTGAATGCTGAGATATTGATTGTCGAAAAGCTCCATTTCGGAAAAAGCCGTTTTAACACGAATTCTGAGGCTTTCCAAAACCTCTTTGTTTGTAATAACAAGAAAATGAATGCTCTGGCAGTTTCCGCCGGTAGGAGCCCATCTGCCGGCTTCAACAACAGCCGATAATTTATCGTCTTCTAACGGCTTGTCGTTAAACTTTCTTACTGAGCGGCGGTTCATAATAATTTCCTTTATGTCGGTCATTGTATTTCCTCCTTTAATTTTTGCGGATAGTGCTTTTTTTCCGCAGTGTTATTAATTTGATTATAACACTCAAATATAACGATTACAACATCTAAAATCAAGTACATAAATTTAATATGAAAAATCTGTTGATTGAGGAA
>JAJQCI010000178.1 GCA_021202835.1 Clostridiales bacterium
GATATTTCTCACAGGATATAACAATAGACAGTGAAAACACAATATATGAAGAAATGCTGAAGGTTTTTGCTTCTGTTTCGGAAATCGAAGAAATGAAGCATTTAACCGAAATGGAAATGAAAACAGCCGAAGGCCCCGAGCTTGAAAAGCTTATGAAAAAATATGACAGGCTCAACACCGAATTTGAAGATAAAAACGGCTTTGAAACCGAAAGCCGCATAAGAGGCGTAATAAAGGGCTTGGGCTTTTCAGAGGAAGAAGCCGGCAAGAAAATAAGCACTCTCTCAGGCGGTCAGAAAACCCGTGCAGCCTTGGGCAGGCTTCTGCTTATAAACCCCGACCTGCTTCTTTTAGATGAGCCAACAAACCATTTGGACATAGATTCAGTAAAATGGCTTGAAGGCTATCTTTCAAATTATTCGGGAACTGTTGTTGTTATATCTCATGACCGTTATTTTATTGACAGAGTTACATCTCAAATCATAGAAATAGAAAACGGCGTTTCAAAGGTCTACAGGGGCAACTATTCAGAGTATGCGGCCCGAAAAGAAAAAGACAGAGAAAACCAAATGCACCGCTATATAAACAATCAAAGAGAGATAAAAAAACAGCAGGAAGCTATAGCGAAGCTTAAATCCTTCAACAGAGAAAAATCAATAAAAAGGGCCGAAAGCAAGGAAAAAGCCCTCGAAAAGATGGAAGCTGTAAAAAGCCCTGATCCTCTGCCCGAGCGTATGAGGCTTAGGCTTACTCCGGCAAGGGAAAGCGGAAACGATGTTCTGACTATTGAAAATCTCTCAAAAGCATACGGCAAAAACAGGCTTTTCGAAAACATAAGCTTTGAGATAAAAAAAGGAGAAAGAGTTGCCCTTATAGGCGCAAACGGAACGGGAAAAACAACTATTTTCAAAATAATAACGGATATCGTTAAGGCCGACAGCGGAACCGTCAAAAAAGGGGCAAAGGTAGAAATAGGCTATTATGACCAGGAGCACGAGGGCTTAAACAAAGCCAAAACCATATTTGACGAGATTTCCGACGAAAACCCGACTATGACCACAACGGAAATAAGAAATCTTTTGGCGGCTCTTGTCTTTAAGGGTGACGACGTTTACAAACCCATAGGCCTTTTAAGCGGCGGCGAAAAAGGCAGAGTAACCCTTGCCAAGCTGTCACTTTCAAAAGCAAATCTTCTTCTTTTGGACGAGCCCACAAACCACCTTGACATATATTCAAAGGAGCTTTTGGAAGAAGCCCTTGTAAGCTTTAAGGGAACGATTTTCTTTATTTCTCACGACAGATATTTTATAAACAAAATTGCTACAAGAATCATAGAGCTTTCGGAAAGCGGCATAAAAAATTATTTGGGCAATTATGATTATTATGAAGAAAAGAAAGTCGAACCCACAGCGGAAACAGCGGCGCCGAAGGCTGACTCAGCAGCAAAAACCGACTGGCAGAAGCAGAAAGAGCTTCTTTCAGAAAAGAGAAAAGCCGAAGCAAGGCAAAAAAGGCTGGAAGCCGAAGCCGCCGAAACAGAAGCGGAAATCGACAGACTGGAAAGCCTTCTGGAAACTCCCGAGGTGGCCACAGACCCCAAGAAAGCCGAAGAAGCCTACAACAAAAAAACAGAGCTTGAAGAAAGACTCCTTGAAATTTACGATATGTTGGAATAAAGCGATTTATTCCGGCATATCTTTTTTAATCTGAATTTTGAGGTTTGTTTTATGGAAAAGACAATCAAAAATCTTTTGCTTACAGCTTTAAAGCCAATCGGGCAGACGCTTTATATCTACGGCGGCGGCTGGAACAGCGAAGACAACGGCGCCGGTGAGGAAGCACAAATTATAGGCGTTTCGCCGAAATGGCAAGAATTTTACATTAAAAACGCCGAAAAAAGCTATTGTTACAGTGATTTTGATTATAAAATTAACCCTGGCTTGATTCATTTCGGGCTTGACTGCAGCGGTTATGTAGGTTGGGTTTTATACAATCTTTTCAATGACGAAAACGGAAAAGCCGGCTTTGTGGATAAATCAACAAAAATGGTTCATAATTTGGAGGGTATGGGGCTTGGAAGTCTAAAAAAAGCGTCCGAAATAAGAGAATACAAAGCCGGCGACATTATGGGCGGCGAAAAAACCGGCCATATATTCATATGCGTGGGAGGCTGCTCCGACGGAAGCCTTGTTCTTCTTCACAGCTCTCCCCCGGCGCCTATGCTTTCGGGGACCTTAACCCCAAAAGGAGAACAGAGCAAAGCCGCCGCCCTGGCAGAAAAATATATGAAAAAAGCTTACCCACGGCATTTTGAAATGTTTCCCCGGGTAAGCCGTTCACAAGCATATTTAACTGATTTCAGCCGTTTTCGTTTTTACACCGATGTGGTTTCCGATCCTGACGGATACGGAAATATGAACCCCGAAGAAATACTCGAAGATTTGTTTTCATCTCCTTAAATTTCTCCCTTTTCTTCCAGATAAGAAAGAAAGCTTTCACAGCCCTCAGTTATTTCCCGGCAGGCAGTGTCGAAATCATCGGTATACCATGGGTCAGCTATGTCTCGAGGGCGGCTCGAAAAATCCAAAAGGCGGTGCACCTTATTGTCACTGTCGCCGCCTATAATCCTGTTAAGGTTTCTCGTGTTATACCTCTCCATAACCAATACATAGTCAAAACGGCGGTAGTCGGAAAGCGTAAACTGCCTTGCTCTGTGTCCCCGACAGTCAATGCCAATGCTCCTTAATTTTCTCGCCGCCGGCGGATAAACCGGGTTTCCCAGCTCTTCCCGGCTTGTAGCCGCCAAGTCTATATAAAAGCAGCCTTCAAGCCCTCTTTTTTTTACCATATCCTTAAAAATAAATTCGCCCATAGGAGAACGGCAGATATTTCCGTGACATACAAAAATTACGTTTATCATTTTTCTCCCTTGCTTTTCCATTCTTCCAAAGCTCTGGCAAGCTGATCAGGACATGACGTGGGTCTGAAGCCGCACTTTATGCCCTTAAGCCTTTTTATTGCCTCGTCAACGTCCATACCTTCCGCAAGCCTTGCTATGCCTTGTGTGTTTCCGCTGCAGCCGCCTACAAAGCTTATGTTGTGAAGCTTGTTGTCTTCAACTTCAAAATTTATCTGCATTGAGCATACGCCCTTTGTTTTGTATTCCATATATAAAATCTCCTATCTTTTTATGTGTATCAGGAAGCTTTGAAAATATAATTCACAGCTTTTTCAGTTGGCAATTATTCATTTGCCAACTGAAGATTTGTTGTTAAGCGTTTCTTAATCTCATTAATTTTTTCCAATGAAAAATGAGTAACCATGGTTATGACGGAGGGTTCAAAATTATTTTTTATCATTTCTACA
>JAJQCI010000314.1 GCA_021202835.1 Clostridiales bacterium
GTAGCTGTATTACGTTTCGGCGGTGTCTTCTCCGGACAAATCGGCCGTACCGAAAAGTGAAACGGGAATATCTCTGCTGTCGTCTGTTATCAGCATTGTTTCAAGCTCTATTTCATCATAATTACAGGCTTCTTCAAACTCCCACGTAAGCTCCCCGGTTTCATATTCCTCTCCGAAATAAATACCCGAAGAGCAGAAAGCCATTATTCCGGCCAAAGCAAGTGCGGTTATTTTTCTTTTCAATTTAATACCTCCCTCTGAATTTGTGTTAATATTTTATCACATTTTTTTGCCGAAATCAACAGAATTTTCATTATTTTTTCATTAGAAAATTCAGCCTGCCTGCCGGAAAAAAACTAAAACAAATCGAAATTCGGTATGCAGCAAATTATATGGAAACCGATGCGCCGGAAGGTATTTCAACGGGCTGTTCGTCTTTGGAAATCCACAGTTTTAAAGCTGTGGGATTATAAACAAGGGAACAGTCTGCCGAAAATCTGAGGGCCCTGAGGGCATTCATATAGTCAACAAATTCAATATTCGTGCAGTACCAAATATCTTCTTTTCCGCCGACCCTTCGGCAAAATTCCTCTATCATATCCCAGTTGTTGTCTCTGTCGAATTCATAGCTGTGGCCCCAAACATACATAAGATGAGGGCGGTTTCTGTAGGGCTGGGCCAAAAAGGCATCGGCAAGCTCTAAAAGGCCCTGATTATGGTGACAGGTTCCCTGCCATCTTAAAAAATCTTCGGGAATAGTAAATTTTTTCGTTGTTTCAACAGCACGGCAGTATTCTATTCCGCAGGCCTTAAGCACACTGACAACCCTGTCGTCATAAAGCCCGTTTGGATAAGACATTCCCCTTACGGGATAGCCCACAAGCCCCTCAAGCCCTGCTCTGTCTGCCATAACCTCTCTTATTATATTCTCGCCGGGTGTTATTGAAAGCGACTGATGAGTAAGGCCGTGGGCGGAAACCTCATGACCCTTATAAAGCTCCTTTAGCTCAGAAGCCTCTATTCTTTCCGGCCGGGGCAGAAGCCCGTAATTTATATGGAATGTTCCCCTTATGCCGTATTTGTTAAATATCTCCACAAGTCTGCGGTCGGCTGTTTTTCCGTCGTCATAGCTCATTGTGAGAGCCTTTCTTTTGTTGTTTGGAAATCTGTCAAAGTTAATCATATTTTGCCTCCTTTATAAGCTTATTCTCTTTTTATTAATTATATTGCACCCACTGAAATAATTCAACCGTAAATTAAAATTATGCGTCGATAAAATAAGTTTCTCACCCGACTGTTTTCTTCATTTTACAAGCTGCCTTTGTGGTAATATCATATAAAAATTACAAATGAGGAGAGATAAAAATGTCAGCTGAAATTCAAAACAATATAAAGCAAATAGGCAGCATAACGGAAGGCGGAAAAATATACATAGAAGACTATGTAATGACTTTTTTTAAGTATATGGAAGAAAAAAAAGAGGGCGAGAACCTTGTTTTTATTCTTTTGGGAAACGTCAAAAAGATTGACGGAGAAGAGATTCTTTTTATAAGCGGAGCGGTTGAGGCGGCTTCGGCTGAAAAATTCGGCAGCATAAATGTTTTTTCGGCAAAAGACAGGGAAGAAATCGAAAAAAAGAGGGCTTTATATTTTGGGGGCTTGAGGTCGCCGGCTGGTGTTGTGTTCAGCCGGGCTACGGAGATTTTTTGAACACCGACCACACAACCTATCACCTTGAAAATTTTAAAAAGCCTTATCAGGTTCTTTACATAACAGACCCCACAGACGATTCAAATTCTTTTTTCAGAAAGGCCGAAAACAGTCCTATGCTTAAGCCGGTAAGCGGCTATATAATATATTATGACAAAAACGAGCCTATGCATGAATATCTTCTGGCTGTAAAAAAAGAAGCCTCGTCAGATGAAGAGCCGAAAGAAAACCTTACGGAAAATGTTGATACGTTTATAAATTCCACATTAAGGCGTCACAGAAGAAAAGTGAAAAGAGGAATAAGCCTTAAAGATTTATTTTCCGCTGAAAAAAACGAAACAGAGGAAAAGAAGTCTTCGGGTCTTATGGGCAGCTTAAGCTTTGCCCTGCTTTTTGTGACCCTTATAATAGGCGGCGGACTTCTGAAAAGCAATTCACGCATAGAATATCTCGAAAAACAGGTGAATTCGTTAGGCAAAAGCTATATTTCTCTGAGAGACGACGTAACGCAGTCGCAGGAGGTTTTTGCCGACAGTGCCGGCGAATCTGTAACTGAAGCTTCGTCGGCAGAGCTTCAGACACAGGCTCCTGCCGCTGTTGGGGCCGAAGCCGAAAAGACTGCTTCCTACAGAGAATATACAGTCAAACCGGGAGATACCCTTATATATCTTTCAAGATATTTTTACGGCACAGAGGACAGGGTTTCCGATATTATGGCGGCAAACAATATGTCAGAGGCGGACATGCTTATTGAAGGGAAAACAATAAAGATTCCCCAGTAAGAATTTCGAAAATATCACTGCCATATTTTAACAAAACTGTTGACTTTTTCTAAAATGTTTGGTAGTATATACTAAACGCCGATATGATTTGCAGATTATATTGTTTTACAGTTCGGTTTAATATATTGTAAATGTATAAGGCGTTTAGTATAAGTATGGTTGTTTATAACAGCCATATTTTTTGGCAAGATGGTTTCATATTTGCAACCAAAAATTAAACATAAAGGAGACAGGAGTATAATGACAAGAGCAGAAGCTGTAGGCAGACTTAAAACGTGGGGAAACTATTTAAATATTATAACGGGCCTTGACGAGGATATAAGAGAAATAAGAAAAGCAATCGAATATAACAGAGGTGTAAGGGCTCTTGCCCTAAAAAATGTTCCTTCATCAAAAAATATTTCAAAGCCGACGGAAAACACGGCAATAAAAAATATAGACGACTGTGAAAACGAAATTCAAGAAATAGAAAATCAAATAAAGGCTGTCAAAAAAAACAAAGAAGAAATTGATAATTTTATAACAACTCTCGAATTAACCGAACAAAGACTTCTCAGAGTAAGATATGTCAGAAAAAAGAGCTGGGAGGCTGTTTCAATGAAAATACACCTAAGCAACCGCCAGTGTTACAGAGTACATAACAAAATTTTGAAAATAATGAGTGATTATTTCGAAACACCGCCCCAAGCCGGATAACTGAAAAAAAGATAACTGTCGGGAAACGGTAAGTCCGGCGGTTATCTTTTTGTTATGTTTGAGATTATTTTAATTATGCTTATTGCAGCGGCACTAACACCGCAGACATATTATAATTTAGAAAAAACAACAAAAAATTCCCGAAATTTTTAAAAATACAGGCGGAAAACAGAAATA
>JAJQCI010000303.1 GCA_021202835.1 Clostridiales bacterium
CTTTGGTTACACCCCTAATTAATGTCTGCCGCTTAAATTATCTTAATGACATTGACGGCTGAACTGTTACAATTTGGTTATCCTTTAAAAAGGAGCATATTTTCATTTTACTGTTGCAAAATACAATTCCGTATTATAATTTTTGTAAAGCTCCGCATTTTCTATGGAATTTTCAAGGCAAAGCCTGCCATAGCCCCATTTCGAGTCGGGATAAGCCCTGTTTTCATACCTTACCGCCCCAAGCCTTAAAAAGGCCTTAAGCCTTTGGCCGTACATAAAAACATCGTTTCCTTTAATTATTCCCCACTCCATCATAAGGGCCGCAGCCCCGGCGGCTATGGGGGAGGCTATGCTTGTGCCGGTAAAGGCATCATAACCCCCTCCTGCCTTCGGCAAAATTATATTTACGGCAGGGGCCGCCAAATCCGGCTTTACATAGTCGTCAAGGCTGTAGCCTATGCCCGAAAAACCGGCAATTTCGCCTGTTTCAGTGTCATATCCCCCCACCGACAAAACTCTTCTCGCCGTCGCCGGAAGGGTAATCGTAAAAGCTCCGTCGGCGTCTGTAAAACGGCTGTCACTTGTAACAAGCTCGTTCACCGGCAGCCACACATCAAACACACCGTCAACAACGTCGTCTCCGTAAAGCTTAAGCGTCCAAAGCCCCTTCGGCAGTGTATTTTCATAATCTCCAGCAAATATAAAAACCTCCTGTGAATAGCTGTAGGGGGAGGGTCTGCCTATATCAATTGAGACATTTACTCCCCCTGTTTTTTCTCTGAATATGGTTTGTTCATAGCCTATAAGCCCTGTCCGGCTGCCATCCGGCAAAACAAGCTCAAAGCTTACCTTGTCGGCGAAGCCCTTCCACAGGGCCAAATAAACAAAGCCCAACTCACCGGTTAAATTAAAGCCTACATCCAGAGTTTCCCCTGTTTTAACCCTTCCTCTGAAATGATGGCCTGCGTCTCCCTCGTTTCCTGCCGCAGCCGCAATCACAAGCCGCCCTGCCTCCGACATTCCGTCAATATAGCGTTCGAAAAGCGAGCTGCCCCTGTGAGAACCATTGCTCGTTCCATAGGAAATATTTACAGCCGCCGGCATATTAAGCTCCGCCGCCTTGTCTGCTATATACTTAATTCCTCTCATAATGTCAACGGTAACAATGGGCTTGTTTGGGTTAAGCTTCACTGCTATAAAAGAGCCCTCGGGCGCCGCACCGGCAAACCTTCCGCCGCTTTCTCTGCCGTTTCCGCCCATTGCCCCGGCTATGGCCGTTCCGTGGCCTAAAGGGTCATAGGGCTTTAAGTCTCCCTCTCCTGTTTCCAAATATTTGTTTATATATGCGCTGTCATACTCCCGGCCTTTGTATAGGACCCCGGAAAAGGCTTCAGCCCCTGACAGATCCAAAATATATAAAAACCTCGTTTTTCCTTCGTCATCTAAAAAATCCTTGTGTGTAAAATCAAAGCCCGAATCTATTGCCCCCAAAATAACTCCCCTGCCCTTAAGCCCTAAAGGCCTTTCTCTTACCTCATTTATACAGCTTCCTTCGGTAGCCTCTGTTAACATAAGCTCCAAATTTCTCGGCAGCTCCAAATATTCCACCTGCCGGTCCCTTGAAAGCTCCGCTATTCGTCCGTAGGGAATAACGATAATGCCATAGCCCAGAGACAAATCTTCCCCATCTGCATTAAACCTTCTCAAAAGCTCCGCAATATCCCCGTTATATTTAAGAATAACATCAATAATGTCCAGTCTCTCCCCGATAAATGTTTTGTAAATGATATGCGCCGAACCCGAAAAATATATGAAAAAAGCTCCGCATCATACCTGCGAAGCCTCTTTTTCTTTATTTTCCTTTTGTAATTGTCTTTCTCTCTGTGAAAAAACACAGCCGCAGTAATCCTGCCTGTAGAGATTATATTTTGCCGAAAGTTCAATGGAGTGTTTATAGCCGTTTTTCTTTTTAAAGTCTGAGGGAAGCCAGCTTACTCCGGCCTTTTCCCCCTCTTCAAAGCCTATTTCGTTAAGCTTGGCGGCATTTTTCAAAGGGCTTATTGTAAGTGTTGTCGTAAAGAAGTCAAAGCCGCCCTCTGCCGCTGCCTTTGCTGCTTCTTTAAGTCGCAGCCTGAAACAGGCAAAACACCTTTCGCCGCCCTCTTTAATGTCCTCAAGGCCTTTTACGGCGCCGAAAAAACACCTCGGCTCATATTCCCCCTCCAAAAGCCGGACCTTGTTTTTAAGTGGAATTTCGCCCAAAAATCTCTTAATTTCCGAAACTCTTTTTCTATATTCCCTTTCGGGATAAATATTGGGGTTATAATAAAACACGGTTATATCAAAATATTCCGAAAGATAATCGAGACAGTGAGAGCTGCAGGGGGCGCAGCAGGCATGCAGCAAAAGCCGGGGCGTTTTCCCTTCGGCTTTTATGCCTTCGATTACAGTCTCAAGCTGTCTCTGATAGTTTATTTTATTCATTATTTTTTAAGATATTCCGCCGCAAGGCCTATAAACTCGCTGTTTGTGGGGCGCTTTGAGCTTTTGGGAAGATTGAAAACATTTGTTATTGTTTCTCCTCCGTCTCTTTCCCAGGATGTTTCTATAGCGTGTCTTATGGCTCTCTCAGCCCTGACGGGAGTTGTTTTATATTCTTTTGCTATTTCAGGGTAGATAACCTTCGTCACTGCTTCTATAATCGCCTCATCTTCCATAACCATTGTTATGGCGGATCTTAAATATCTGAAGCCCTTAAGATTGGGGGTAATTCCTATGTCGTGAAGAAGCTTTGTAATATATTTCTTTTTGTCGGCTGTGTTTCCGATATGGATTAAGTCGTTTGTTGTGCTGCCGAAAACCTCGCCTGAATTTTCCGCCGGGCTCAAAATATCCGTTATTCTTCTAACAAGAATTTCAGGGTCATAGGGCTTAATCATAACATATTTTACGCCCATTGAAAAAGCTCTGGCCACAATTTCGTCGGAACACATAGCCGTTGTAACCATAATATTAACACTGCTTGTATCAAGCTGCTGAATAACGCCGAAGCCGTCAAGGCCGCCCAAAATAAGATCCATCACAACAACGTCGGGCTTTTTGTCTTTAATGCCGTTTAGACCGTCAAGCCCGTTATCAGCCGTACCTACCACATCAAAATCATCTTTGTCTTCAAAAAAGCTCTTTAAGCTGGATAATGTTTTTCTGTTTGAATCCAAAATAAAAATTTTCATTCTCTTGTCTCCTTTTTAGTTTTTTCATATTCGGAAAGGAGCGATATTTTGAATAATTTTTTACAAATATTCTTATTTGTCAAACACTATCGCCCAATTCATTTTCATTTCCGTTGTTTTACAA
>JAJQCI010000121.1 GCA_021202835.1 Clostridiales bacterium
ATTTTTGAAAACATAACGTCTTGCGTTTGATACATACTATTCATCAGTGTTGTCTTTTAAATAAAGGGGATTGTATTTTTCCACTGCGGAAATAACGGAAGGATCTTCTTTTATATTGTAAATATAACCCAGGTCGGTCAGTTTTTTAATATTATCTTTCAAAGTAAAATTCGGAAAACCAATCATAGGAGTTTTAACATCGCCTATAACCTTTTCAGTCAGTTTTAAACCGAGAACCTCGGCCGCTGTCTGTGCTTCTCTGCCATACAATTCATAGAATTTCCCGACAGGATTTAGATTAAGCTCTTTGCCGTCAATCCTTTTGAGCAGCCTTTCAAGCCTTTCCTCTGACTTTTCTCTTTCGGAAGCATCTACCCATAAATCGTAAGGTTCTTCACCGTAATTGTTAAATACAGGCTGAGTTTCATAATTATATTCATTTTCTATGTCATCTCTGAAATAAGCTTTAATGTAATTAAACTGTCCCTTGCCAAAATCTTCCCAAGAGAAGAATTTTTCCATATCTTCATATCTGAATGTAATGCCCTCATCACCTGTTTCAACGGTAAATTCAATAAATCCAAAATCAAAACCGTTAGCTCTCTTTTCATCACCTGTCAACATAATATTCTGTGTGAAAGCACTGCTGCCGAAGGCTTTTACCCAGTCAGAAGATTCATATACATTTTCGCCGTTTCTGTACCTTGCGGCAATATCGGCAATACTGTTGCTTACAGAATGCCAAGAATTATCATAATTAAAAAATTCTTCGGCTACAGAAGTCATTTCATCAGAAGCAAGGCTCGGAGCAAATATTTCATTGCTGTCAAAGTAATTCTTTATAAATTCATTGCGGAGTTTTCTGTTTTTCTCGGCTTCGACCTTTAAAAGATCGTTCCAGTCCTTTATGTTTTCATACGAATAAAAACGCCCGTCCACTGTTATGGGATAGGAATTAATATTGTACTCATCTTTCATTTTTTTCATAAAATTTCTGCCTTTATCATCATTATCAGCAGATATAAGGCAGTTTTCGGCTTTTATGCCGTATCTGTCCATTACATTCAGGACGGCTTGTTGTTTAAGTCCTGCCATAGACACCAAAAGACTTGTTTCATTTCTGTGCAGATTGTAATAGGATATGGCATCAATAGCCGATTCAAAAAATATTGCACTTGTAGGGTATATGAGGGACGAATTAAAAATAAAGGTATTGCCTTTTTGTTCCGTCAGCTCCTTAAACCGTTTTTCCGGCTGTGTGCCTACAATTTCCGCCCCTGTCAGCGTGCCTTCAATGTCAAAGATTTTAAAAACAGCGTTCCCCATTATATCCTGAGCAAGTTTGTCTTTGACGATAAGTTCATGTACAATGTCAGGTGAAATTCCTCTTGTTTTAGTTAAGTATTCTATAATTCTGTTTCTGTTTGTGTCAAGGGGATTGGGAATAGGCTTTACGGGCGGTTTCGGCTTTGTTTCTTCTTTTGGCTTTGATACAGGCTGAGCCTGCAAATCAAGGCTGTAGCTGTTATAATCCAAAAGACGGCTAACGGCCTCTTGAAATGACATACCGTAATATTTTAAACAAAAGTCTATGGCATTGCCCCCAAAACTTTGAGAGTTCCAATAAAATTTACTGCCAGATATTCTCATACTGTCATGTTCGGGCAAGGTATATTCTTTTGTGCCTACCTTTTTAAGCTGCTCACCTTGCCGAGTGAGGAAGTCAACAAGGTCTGTATTCCTTGCCGCTTGAATTTCCTCATTTGTATAGCTTCTTCGGTGGCTGTTGTTATTATTTCTTGTATTATTCCGTTGTGTCGGTCGGCTGTTTCTTTGCCGAATAGGCTGTTTTTCCTGTGTGGGTTCTTGAGTTTTCTCTGAAACTTGCTGTGTTTCCGGTTGTACAGTTTGTTCGTTTACTCTGTCCTTAATAATATTTTCGTATTCTCTGACACTTTTTTCAATTTCCCTTAGAATTGTTTTAGCCGGAAGAAGTATATTGCTTTCAGCTGATTTAAAGTCACCGCCAAAAAGAGAGCAGCAATTCATATTGCTTGAATCAATACCTTTTATGTCTATGCCGCAGCGTGTATACACGATATATTTTATACTGTTTAACTGAAAATTCTTGCCTATTGGCCAACCGTTGGCAAAATCGGTTTTCATAACAAAATTATAAATCCTGTCATCAATCATAGACTTTAAATCCTTTTCAGCTGTGTTCATATGTTTTGAAAGAACAGAATAGAACTCCGGTGTATCGTAAGGCTGCCAAATTTTTATATCTGAATCCGTATCGGAAACATCATAAACATAAGATAAACTGCCGTCACTTTTTAATATAGGTACGCTTTTTGCAGTTTCGTTTATGTTCGCTCCGAGCCTCTGCCACTGTTCCTTTGAGGCACAAGCCCTTAAATTAGCAAGGATTACATCTTTATTCTCAGAATCGGCTCTTGCCTTCGGACTGAGAGCATATAATGAAAGCTGGCTTTCAAAATCATATTTATACAAATAAGCCGATGATCTTAAAAAGCCTGTCCATCTGTCCTTGCTGTTTAAAATTGAATTTCTCATATTTTCAAGACTGTATTTAAGAAATTCAGTATCATTTTTATTTGAATTAATACTGTCAGAATCTTTTTCCTGCATTAAATCATCCTTTCTGTCAAAAAATAAAAGGCAGCCGATATTTTCAGCCGCCCAAACCATTTGTTACATATTTAATCTTACTGCTTTCTGTTATCCTGTAAAAAATCATTTTCGGGTATTACATAAATTAACTCCTCTCTTATAATCTCCCGAACTCTGTTTTTTATATTGTTAATCCTGCCGACCCAGCCAAGCATATCACGTTTTTTGAGGGCTTCGTCAACACCTTCCTTTTCGGCAAACTCCGCAATAAGCCTTTCTTCCATTTCATAAGCCTTTTCATTAATTTCGATAAGGTGAAATTGTAACTTACCTGTGTTTCTGTAATACATATAGTAGTTGTGGTCAAGGTGTTCCTTAAGAAATTCTTTTCTCGCTTCGCCGTACCAAGGGGAAAGCATATAATCCCAATCGGGTTCGGGCATTTTAGGCGGATTTTCAAAATCCTCATCTGTCATATTGCCGAAGGTTCCGAAAAGCACACCGTCAACTATGACAGGCTCATCGCCGTTCTTGAGCTTTTCAATATCGTCAAGCAGCTTGTTGTATTCCTCGTCTGTTAAATCGTATCTTTCTTCCATTGTCTGATTCCTCCTTAAAATTTTTCAATACAGTTATGGGGTTCATATGGGTTAAACCTTTTATTATAAATAATCACCTTACCTTTGTCATTGTTGGAAAATT
>JAJQCI010000008.1 GCA_021202835.1 Clostridiales bacterium
ATAACAGCTTATTTGGTTATTTTTAACAGAGAATATGATTCGGGAATATATATCTTTTACATAATATTGACCCTTTCCACTGCGGCATATTCACTTTCGGCAGGTTCATCTGTCTTTATGGGGCTTGCTGCCTTTGTTATTTTCGGGCTTGCCGCCTTATTTGTGACGGATAATTTAAAAACATATGTAAACGAAGACAACTATAAGGAAATCAGAGGCGGCAGTGAATTTTTAGCGGAGCTTGACAACACCTCGGTTGTCCGAAAGCTTTATCCCGATGTAACCGTAAGTGCTTTAACGAACGGAAGGATGTTAAGCTATACCATAAACGGAACTATCAGCAAGCAGCTAATGTTTATAATAACACTGTCAGACTTTGAAAACGATTTCTGTCTTACAAGCTATACGGGCGATTTATATACAGATGTGGGCTGGGTCGCCTTAATGGATAAGCACAAGGTTAATCTTCCGGAGGAAAATCCCGAAGAAATCGAAAAGGCCATTATATCGGCCGACTGTGCCGGTCAAAATCTTCTGTTTAACAGCAGTGAGATTGAATATTCAATAGAAAAATCACAGTCGGTAAAGACCTCCTTTACGCCTTATTTTGCCTTTTCAGAAAATGGTTTTTATGAGCTTTCAACAGAATATTTAAGTATGTATGACCTAACCCCCGAAAGAGTGGGCGCTGCCCTTTACGGCGAGATGTCCGCAGAGGAAGCGGAAAGCTTAATAAGCCGTGAGGAAGAATACAGAAAGTTTGTATATGAAAGCTGCTATTTATATGTTCCAGAAGACATAAAAGAAAAGCTTGAGCAGGACTACGGAGATTTAAGGGAAGCAGAATTTACATCTCAGCTTATAAACGACTTAAAAACAAGGCTGAATGAAAATATATCTTTTACAATAACACCCGAAGCCGTTCCTGAAGGAGCCGACCCTGTAGAATTTACACTGCAGCAGCGTGAAGCCGATTCAAACCGCCTTGCTTCAGTGGGGATTATGGCTTTGAGATATTTAGGCTATCCGGCCAGATATGCCGAAGGAGCGGCAATAAGCGCCGAATCTAAGGCTGACGCCACTCAGGTGGGAGATAGATATAAAATAGATGTATATAATCTGGACGCTATTGCATACGGAGAGGTTTATATAGACGGCTTAGGCTGGCTGCCGGTGAACTTCCTGCCGGATGACGCCGGAGATCTGGCCGAAGCGCAGATTGACAGCCTGAATAACAGAGAAACAACGGAGCTGGGCACAGTTGTTAAAGCTGCTGCGGCGCCATATATAAAAACCGCCGCAAGGGTCTGTGTTAAAATTTTATCGGCCCTCTGCGTTATTTCGGCAGTTATTTTAATTATAAGGCGTTATGCAATAATTGTTCTGAGAACTGTAAGGCTTGCTTCAAAAAGAAAGGAAACAAAAAAAGAAGCTCTTTACAAATATACTGAAGAAGCAAAGGCTTTCTTTAACGAAAATATATTCGAAGAAAGCGAATTAAACGAAAGGCTTAATGAATGTCTCTACAGCCGAAGCTCTGAAAATAACCCTTCGGATTTATTTAAGGAAGCAAGGGCCGCCGTAAAAAGCAGGCTCAAAACAGCCGGAATTGTCAAAAGATTCATTGCATTTATTTTTAAAATTATTTAAAAAACTGTGATTAATTTGCAAAAGCAGATTTTTTAAGCAAAGGGCTCTCCGATGAAAATGCGGAGGGCCTTTTGGCGTCATATACGAAAATCAGCCGCAGGCTGTTTTAACTGTTTTTTAATGAGTGTTTAATTGATATTGATATTTTAATCTGCTATAATTCTTTTTGTAAAAATGAAGTAACGGTTATGTAAAAAATCGAAAAAATAAAAAACTGCCGGCGGCTTTCGGGCAGCTTAGGCGGTTTTGGGAATAGAGGCGATTAAAATGTACAGAAAAAGGCGAAAGATTTATATTGCTGTCTTTATATTTATTCCCTTTATAATAGTTCCTCTCATATATTTGGCAGTTTTTTTCAATGAATTCAGAAGCAGGGTTTTCAGCGAGGTCAGCTTTTCGGCGGAAACAGACGGAGGAGAAAGCTATAATTTAAGGGCTAAATATGACAAAGATGAAAATGTTTACAGTGTCAATATACCCGTCGGCTTATCTGTAAGCAGCGTTGTTATAAACACGGCCGGCCACGGAGTGTTTGAAATAGATGACGTTATATATGAAAGCGGAGATTTCATTAATGAAATATTATATGACACAGAATATGACATAAAGATGTATACGGAAGACGACAAGCTTTTGAATGAAGGCACGCTTATATTTTTGCAGGATGCCGACAATGTATATTTTAACTATGACACGGCAGACGAAAACGTAAGCATTGTTTCAACGGCGGAAGAAAACCACCTTCCCGACCCTGAAGGTATGGACCGCCTTCGCCGCAGAATGGAGGGGAGCCGTCCTCTCGCTAACCCTTGGGTGATTGGCTTGTGGGCTGTGTTTGCCATTTGCTGTTTATATCTTGTCTGCAGGCAGATTAAAATAAGCGGTATATTTAAGAAGGGAGGAAAACACAAATGAACGAAAGCAGACATTCATTGAAGAATTCCTTCGGGCAGTACAGACATGAATATAAATATATTGTTTCGGCGGCTGAGCTGGAGCTTATAAGGTGTCGGCTTCAGGGACTTATGTCGCCCGACCCTCATACGGGAGCCGACGGAACATATAACATAAGAAGCATTTATTTTGACGACTATGAAAATTCCTGCTATTATGACAATGAGGACGGTGTAGACCCCAGAGAAAAATTCAGAATAAGAATTTATGACAGAAGCAATAAGAGAATTTCTCTGGAGCTCAAGAAGAAAATTAACGGAAAGTGTCTTAAGCTGGCCTGCCCCTTAAGCCTTGAGCAGTATGACATAATTTCAAAGGGCGGCTGTGTGCCGGTTTCGAAGGATAACCCGGATATTTTAAACAAGCTGACCCTTAAATATATGGCTTACGGCCTGCGGCCCAAAATTATTGTGGAATATGAGAGAACACCATGGATATATCACGAGGGAAACGTAAGAGTGACCTTTGACAAAAACGTTCGTTCATCAACGGAAATATCGGGCTTCTTTGACGAAAACATTCCCGTCAGGTGTATAATGCCCCCGGGGCAGCATCTCCTAGAGGTTAAATGGGACGAATTTCTTCCCGATTTTATATATAAAAACACTATGATAAGCAATTTGGAACAAACAGCACATTCAAAGTATTATCTTTGCAGAAGATTTTCCATTATAGGAGACTCACTATAAAATGTCAAGTCTGAAAATAAAAAAAGTATCAAAAA
>JAJQCI010000318.1 GCA_021202835.1 Clostridiales bacterium
GGATTTGATGCATCCAAAAATTATGAAGCTACCTTCGACGCAACCAGAGTCATTTCGGGTACTGCCGACAAGGGTGCTTCCGTAAACATTACAGTTTACGACCCGGATGTTGTGGTAGACGGTTCCTACAGCAAGCTGTCAAGCTATAATCTTACTGTCGGCCAGTCGGGCATATTCCGCCAGACTATCGACTTAAAGCTGGGCAAAAATTATGTTGTTGTAACTGCCACATACAACGGTGAATCCGTATCATATTCAACAACGATAAACCGGAAGGAAAGCCAAATACAGTCTGATTTGGACGGTATTATCGTCCTGCCCGGTCAAAAATACGCTTTTAATTACACCGGTAAATAGCTGATATGAAAAGAGGAAGCCGATATGTATAATTTTTTCAAAAATTTTATAATCGCCTTTTTAGCAATATTAGCTCTTTATCAGACCAATGAATTATGGTTTGAAGATTATTCAAGCCATAATTTTTTTTATTCGTTTTTACAAAATACAGTAAGCGGTCAAAGCGGCACGGAGATAAACGGCGAAGCGGAATACGGCGTTGTAAACAACGGCACGGGCAGATTTATTTTAACCTATGACAAAGACAGCCTAAACGATATGACCAGAGCGGCGGCGAAAGCCGGAGCAGCGGCAGTTAAAAGCGGCAGTCCCCTTGTTTATGAAAGCTATAATCTTCAGAATATTATTAAAAACAGATGTATTGTGGTTCACTACAGCTTTTTCCTCTCGTCGGAGGAATTTTCTCTTCTTTACGGCGCAGGCAGCTATGACGACATACCCGATTTCGATTCCATCGCCGTAAGCGATGACAGCTCAGACACATTTAAGGTTCTTTTCTTTAATTCAAACACGCTTGAAGGGGCTGTTTATGAAATGAAGGAATATTCGGGAATAAGAGACATAAAAGCCATAATCGATGAGGCACAGCTTCCGTATAACGGTATATATTATGTTTCTTCCGTTCAAAACAATTATGACGTTTTCTCCGGAAACGAATTTATACCCACATGGGCAGGAGAGGTTTATTATTATACAATAACCAAAAACAATCCTGCAGCCGATAACGGAGTCGTTACGGAGGCTTCCGTCGACAAATATGTAAATACCTACTTTGACAACCCTGTTTTAAAATGGACCAGTATAGACGGCGATGTTTATATTTTCAGCGACGAAACCACCGTTGTAAAATATTATCCAAACGGAGTTATGGAATATGCAAGCTATTCCGGCAGCGGCACGGAAGGCAGCCTAAACGAAGCCCTTGCGGCGGCGGAGGCCTTTTTGGACTATGAGCCCAATTTAAACAATGACTGGTATCTGGTTGATTATAAATATGAAGACGACAAAATAATATTTTATTTCGACTATAAAATAAATAACTCTATTTTGACTCTCTCCGACGAACTCAAGGAAAAAATAGGTATGTCAAGAATTATAGAAATAACCGTTGACGGCAGCAGAATAGCCAAATATAAAAGATATTTAAGAGATTATATAACAACCGTAAGGGACCCGGTTTATACCGAAAAAACATTTTTGGAGGTTATAGACAACGGCCTCAGCAAGCTGGAGGGAGAATATATAGATTCTCTTAGGCTTTCTTATCTGGAATCCGGGGAGGAAAGCGTTCCTTTGTGTTATGTTGTTTCAATTGACGGAAAAAATTATGTTGAAACTGCATTTTAGGCTTGAAATCCCTTAAACAGGGGTGTATAATATATAAATAAGGAAACAGACAGGGCGGTCTTTTAGAGATCGCCCCTTTTTACGTTAAAAGCAAGGAGGGTTATATATGGATATAATGACAAAATTAACTATCGCCGCAAGAAAAAGTCCCGAAATAAGAGAGGTTATGCTTAAAACAAGAGAGGAAGCCGACCCTGCCGCCGCTTTCTGCAAAAAAGCAACAGAGCTGGGCTTTCCCCTTACACTGGGTGACCTTCTTTCCGCAGAGGACACCACACGAGGAAATCTTCTTAAAAGCTGCAACGGCGGCGCAGACGGCCCTCTTGACGGCTGGGGAGATGTCTATGAAGAGTTTTTCGCCGCAATAAAATACTGACGGCAGCCAAAGCTGATACCTATGAAAATTTGTAACAGTATAAAAGAGAACGTGAAAAAACAGATTTAACAGATAAAGAGGATTTTTACTCGGGTTAATGAGCGAAAATCCTCTTTTTTTAAGATTATTTTGATACAAACGACACTGTGGTTTATTTTTCGTTTACAAGCTTTCCGGTCATATGTTCAATGTCTACGGCAATAATCTGAACACGGTTTATTGCGGAAGAGTTCATTTCTTTGTCAATTTCTTCTTTTGTGGGAAAGTATTTTTCCGCCATTTTTCTCAGGCGGTCTGTTATAACGTCCTTATCACTTACAAATCTTGCTCTTCCGAATATAACAACGCTTGTGACGTTCCACTCCCAAGCTCCCTCTTTTTTAAAGCCTTGGTTCCAAACCGTAAAACAGACCTTGCTGCATTTTTTTACGGCATCAATCTTATGACCTTCCTTTGCACCGTGCAAATAAATGCAGTTGTCATTTTCATCATAATAAAAGTCAACGGGAATTGTATAAGGGTAGCCCTCGTCCCCTATAACGGAAAAAGCCGCTCTTTTTTCCTCTCTTAATATTTTTTTGCATTCATCATCCGAAACAGCCTGTTTAAATCTTCTCATTTTTCTGAACATATTATTATTCCTCCGGATATATAATTTTTTCCAAAAAAGGCGGCAGCTTTCGGTCTGCCGTCTTTTTGTATACTTATAAGCTGTTAAGCTTTTCTCTTAAAATTTTATTTACCGCCTGTGGGTTAGCCTTGCCCTTTAAGGCTCTCATTGTCTGACCGACTAAGAAGCCGAAGGCCTTTTTTTTTCCGCCCTTATAGTCTTCTATTGACTTGGGGTTATTTTTAATTACCTCGTCTATTGTGTCTGAAACAAGGCTGTCATCGTTTAACATCATAAGACCCTTTTCCTTAATATAGGCCTCGGGGTCGATATTTTCCTTAAACAGCGCTTCGAAAACCTCTTTTTCGGCGTTTCTGTTTATTTTGCCGGATACGGTTAAGCTTATTATATCCGCCATCTTTTTGGGGTCGATTGAAATTTTATCCGCCGTTGTCTGAGCTTCCGTTATAAGACGCATAAGCTCGCCTGTTATAAGGTTGCAGACCTCTTTGGGCTGGCCGCAGACTGCGGCGGCTTCCTCAAAGAGAATAGCAAGGTCGTGTTCCGCCGTTAAAACCTTTGCGTCATATTCCGTTAAGCCCAGTTCTTTAACATATCTCACTCTTTTTGCGTCTGCAAGCTCGGGCATTTCTTTCTTAGCCTTTTCTATCCATTCCTCTGAAATTTCTATGGGAAGAAGATCCGGCTCGGGGAAATATCTGTAGTCCTGAGCATTTTCCTTTGAACGCATGGCGTAGGTTGCGTCTTTGTTTTCGTCCCAGCGTCTTGTTTCCTGAATGACTCTCTTGCCCATTTCAATCTGTTCAATCTGGCGCTTTGCCTCATAAACTATGGCACGGCTTATAGCCTTAAAGGAGTTAATGTTTTTCATTTCGGTACGTGTACCGAACTCCTTTTGGCCCTCCGGGCGAACGGATAAGTTTACGTCGGCTCTCATTGAACCCTCCTGCATCTTGCAGTCGGAAACACCCAGATAAATAAGAGTGTCTCGCAGCTTTTCGAGATAAGCTATAACCTCGTCGCCGCTTCTGAAATCCGGCTCTGAAACTATTTCCAGAAGAGGCACGCCGCAGCGGTTGTAGTCAACCAGAGTTGAGTCCTCCCAAGGGTCATGAACAAGCTTGCCTGCGTCCTCCTCCATATGGATTTCGTGAATGCCTATTGATTTTTTGATTCCGTTTACTTCTATATCAACGTGACCGTTTCGGCAGATGGGCAGATAAAGCTGGCTCACCTGATAAGCCTTAGGCAGGTCGGGGTAGAAATAATTTTTTCTGTCGAATTTATTATATCTTGTTATTTCACAGTTGGTAGCCAAGCCTGTTTTTACCGCAAATTCTACCACGCTTTTGTTAAGAGTAGGCAGAACCCCGGGCAGGCCGCTGCAGACCGGGCAAACGTGAGTATTGGGCGCACCGCCGAACTCCGTTGTGCAGGAGCAGAAAATTTTTGACTTCGTAGCAAGCTCAACATGAACCTCAAGACCTATAACTGTTTCCCAATTCATTATAATGAGCCTCCTTTCATGATTTCAAAGGCTTTTTTATGAAAATCCGTTTCCTGCTGGAAGGCAAAGCCGGCTTTCACAAGCTTGCTTTCAGAGAAGGTTTGGCCTATAAGCTGCATACCTATGGGCAGACCCTTGCTGTCAAAGCCGCAGGGCAGACTTACCGCCGGAATACCGGCAAGATTTACGGAAACGGTATATATATCTCCCAAATACATCTTAAGGGGATCTGAAATATTTTCTCCTATTTTAAAGGCCGTAGTGGGCGCAACAGGAGAAAGTATCATATCGTATTTTTCGAAGGCTTCGTTGAAGCTGTCCTTTATAAGACCTCTCACTTGAAGGCCTTTTTTGTAATATGCGTCATAATAGCCTGAGCTCAAAACGAAGGAGCCCAGCATGATACGCCTTTTAACCTCCATACCGAAGCCCTCGCTTCTGGAGTTAAAGAAAACGTCAAGAAGTGTTTCCCCTTCTTTGCTTCTGTAGCCGTATTTTATTCCGTCATAGCGGCTTAAGTTTGAGCTGGCCTCTGCGCAGGCAATTATATAGTAGGCCGGAATAGCATAGTCAACAATGGGCATTTCGAATTCACAAATTTCCGCCCCCATACTCTTAAGCGTGTCGGCCGCCGCCAAAACAGCCGTCTTTACCTCCGGGTCAAGACCGCTTCCGTAATAATTCGTGGGAATTCCTATTTTGATGCCCTTTACGTCGCCGTCGAAGGAACTTGAGAAGTCATATTCGAATCCCTTAACAGAGGTTGAATCTCTCTTGTCATGGCCTGAAATCACAGAAAGAATTTCGGCGCAGTCCTTTATATCCTTTCCTATGGGGCCTATCTGGTCGAGAGAAGAAGCAAAGGCAACAAGGCCGTAGCGTGAAACTCCGCCGTAGGTAGGCTTTATACCGCTTATTCCGCAGAAGGAACAGGGCTGGCGTATTGAACCGCCGGTATCTGAGCCTAAAGCATATGGCACAAGCCCTGCCGCAACAGCCGCCGCCGAGCCGCCGGAGGAGCCGCCGGAAACCCTCTCAGGGTCAAAGGGGTTTTTTGTAACTCCGTAATAGGATGTTTCGGTTGAACCGCCCATAGCAAATTCGTCTAAGTTTGTTTTTCCTATAATTACAGCCCCTGCGGCCTTTATTTTTTCGCTTACCGCTGCGTCATAAGGGGGCTTAAAGTTGTAAAGCATTTTCGAAGAACAGGTGGTCAAAACATCCTTTGTGCAGATGTTGTCCTTAACAGCCATGGGAACCCCTGCCAAAGGTGATGTAAGCTCTCCCGAATCTATTTTCGCCTGAACCTCTTCCGCCTGCTTTAAGGCTTCATCTTCCAAAACGGTGACGAAGCTGTTAATCTCCCCGTCCTTAGCCTTAATATTTTCAAGACAGGCCTTTGCCGCTTCAACGGCGCTTATTTTCTTGTTTTTAATCATCTGCCCTATTTCAAGGGCTGTTTTATCATAAAAGTCCATTTTCAGCCCTCCTTATTCAACTGTCTTCGGTACTTGGAAACAGCCGTCCTTTTTCTTCGGAGCATTCTGTAAAATAAGCTCTCTGTCGAAAGAAGGCTTTGCTTCGTCGTCTCTGAAATTGTTGGTATAGTCGAATGGGTGGCTCATTGCTTCTCTGTCTGTTGTGTCAAGCTCGTTAAGCTTGTCAACATAGCTTATTATTTTTGACAGGTCGGTTTTTTCCTTTTCTCTTTCCTCCGCTGTCAAATGAAGCCTTGAAAGCTCTTCAAGATAGTCTATTAATTTATCATCAATAATCATTTTAAAATCTGCCTTTCTGTTTTTTTACGGTACAAGTCTCAGTGTGTCTCTGGGGAACATAGACGTCTGTCTTATGTTTGTGAAGCCCAAAAGCTGCATTGTGAATCTCTCTAAGCCCATTCCCAAACCGCCGTGAGGAGGACAGCCGTATTTATGGAGCATAAGATAGCTTTCGAAATCGTTGGGGTCAAGACCCTTTGACTTCATTTTTTCAACCTGATCCTTATAGCTGTGAATTCTCTGGCCGCCGGTTGTTACCTCAAGGCCTCTGAAAAGAAGGTCAAAGCTTAAGGTATATTTGGGGTTTTCGGGGTCGTCCATAGCGTAGAAGGGACGCTTTTTAACGGGATAGTGGGTTACGAAAACAAAGTCGCTGTTATAGTCCTCTTTGAAAAGCCTTCCTATAAGCCTTTCTTCCTCAGGCTCCAAATCATAGGGGTCCCTTATGGGGCGGTTATATTTTTCCGACGCCATTTCCTTTGCTTCCTTAAATGTAACACAGGGAATAGAGTCAAACTCGGGCACATCAGCGTTCAGGATATCAAGGTAGGGCTTATATTCCTCCTTGAGATAGCTGAGGGCATATTTTATCATACCCGTTTCCATATTTATAACGTCATAAAAATCCTTTATAAAGCCCATTTCAAAGTCAACGCTTATATATTCGTTTAAATGACGCATTGTGTTGTGCTTCTCCGCTCTGAAAACGGGAGCAATCTCAAAAACTCTTTCATATATGGGTATGAGAGTCTGCTTATAAAACTGGGGGCTTTGGGCAAGATAGGCTTTTTTTCCGAAATATTCAAGCTTAAATATATTGGAGCCGCCCTCTGCGCCGGAAGCCACGATTTTGGGAGAGAAAATCTCCGTAAAGTCGTTGCTTTCAAGATAACGCCTGAAGCCTCTTACAAGGCCCTCCTCGATTTTAAACGTGCTTCTTCTTTTTTCGTTTCTTAAAACGATAGGTCTTACGGCAATCTCGTTTTCCAGGGCAATATCCAGTTTATAATCGTTTACCTTAATGGGCAGCTCCTTTTCGGGAACGGAAATAAGCTCAATGTCTTCAACCAGAATTTCAAGGCCGTGGGGGGCTTTTTCGTTTTCAACAAGATTTCCCTTTATTCTTATTGAATTTTCAACTCTCAGAATCTTTTTCTCTTCCTCTGTGCCCCTTTTGTCATATACACACTGTATAAGGCCGTTAATCTTACGGAGTATAATAAAAGTGACTCCGCCTATGTCTCTTATATTGTAAATTGTTCCGTGAGTATATATGCCCTCTCTTTCGCCCTCTTTAAGAGCCAAAATATCAAACAGACACAAATCTCTTTTAATGTTTCTGCCGTCAACGGTTTTCATAATAATTCACTCCTTAAATTTAACATTTCAGCTGTTAATACTTGTGCGGCGGCCTCTGCGAATACCCGTCCGCCTGCTTCCTTAAATTAAAAACGCCCTAAGACTATTAAAACCTTAAAAGTCTTAGGACGATAATAACCGTGGTACCACCTAAATTAACAGTTCCTTCTGTTATCTCCGAAAGCATTGTAACGTATGCTTAAAACGTGCATTCCTACTGAAATTTGTGGTTTTTCGGAACACAGGCTCCGGGGTGTTCTTCACTGCCTTGTGTCAATATCGGAAATTTCAGTCTTTGTTTCCGACTCCCTGTAAGGTAACCGACAGCTACTTTTCCTCTTCACAGCCTTTTCAAACTATTCTCTGACATATAATATACCACAACAGAAAAAATAATGCAAGCCCCAATTTTATTTTTTTATGCTTCGTCCTCTTGTTCCTCGCTGACAATTCCTTTTTCGATTAAATATTTATAAACATCATCGCTTTTTTCTGCATTTTGATTAAAAAATGTCACATAAGAACCCCAAAAGCCGTCGGCCGTGGCTCCGTTTTCAACCAAAAATTTTATTATGTCAAAATATCCGTATTCTACGGCTTTATATAATGGCCAGCACTGGGAGGACTCGCCGCTTGTATATGCATAGGGCTCATTGAAGCTTTCTATCTCCATTTCCTTTAAAAGCAGAAGCCCCTCAAGGTTTCCGCCTTCTGCGCTTTTATATGCCGCAAGTCTCATTTCGTTTTCCGTTAAGCCTCCGCTGTGTTCAAAAGCGAAACGCAGTGTATCACCGTCACAGTAAGAAAACATTTCAACAAAATATTTAAGGCTGTACTTATCAGGACAGTCAATATCACAGCCATTTTCAATAAAATATTTTACAATTTCCGGGTTTATGTTCTGCCCGACAGCGGCATAAAAAGCCTCTTTATAATTTACGTCGGCGCCCTTATCAATGAAAAATTTAACCTTTTCGAAATCATTGTTTTCGGCGGCGATTTTGAGACATTCGTTAATGTTTTCATTGTTTACGGAAATTACATATTCGACTGTCTCCATACTGCCCAGCTCGGCGGCGTAATCCGCCGCATTTTGATAAAAGCCACCGCTCCCCCATTTCATTCCTAACTCCGCTCCGGAATTTACAAGATACCGTGTTGTATCAAGATTGCTGCATATTACTGCGGCTCTCGCCAGATAGTCTGTGTCTGTTTCGCCGTCAATGTTTTCCGCTAAAACATCGGCGCTGCAGGCGGCGGCTATACCGCAGAGGGCGGTAAAGTCGTCACATTTGTTTTCATCGGAAAAGGTTCCCCTGAAGGCGTTGTATAGATCGCTGTCGATATTCGGTGCTTCACCCTCATAATTGCTTATAAGAAGCCGCAAAGCATAAATTTCATACAGTTTTGAATCCTCCTGCTGACCGGTTTCATCGGTTTCATCCTCCAAAATCCCTGCCGCCTTTTCTATATTTTCAGCCGTAACAACAGCACCGCCTTCAACAACGGCCTTAAGCTTCCGGGCGTCACTTTTTTCATAGTCATCAAGAAGCTTGTCTATTACATTTTCACCCTCTTTGTCGACACATCTTAAATCGGCTTCGGGAAGAAGAGCCCAAAAAGCCGTGTCATTTGAAACAATTCTTGAAAAAACGGTTTCTCCCGATTTATCGGTTAAATTAGGGTCGATATCATATTCGAGAAGAGTGTGAATGGCTATAGGAACCGAGTCTTTTTTGACGGCATAGGCTAAAGGAGAGTTATACCACTTTCCGTCGTCTCTGAAATTATTTGGGTCGGCGCCGCTGTCTATGGATTCAACAACAGCCTGTCTGTTATCGGCTTCAATTGCATACTTCAAATCACGGCCTGCCGAATTTCCGATTTGAAAAAAGTCGATAACGGGCATAAAGGTAAAATAAGCCACAGCGGCAAGCATGCCTATAACCATCGTCAGAGGCCTTAAAAGCACAAGGAAAATACCCACAACATAAAAAAGCAGGGTTTTTACCGCTGTAAATATTGCCGTAAACATAATTTTTCCTCCTTAAAGCTCTCACTGAAGATTAAGTCTGTTTTTAAGGAAGTATCTCGCAATAAAAAACATAACCGCCGTTACGGCCAAAGTCATAACAACAGACCATATAAGAGATGTATTAATATCGGGTAAAAAAATCCACAGAGTTCTGGAATTAATTACAGTCCGAACAAACATAGTTGATATAAAGCGGATTATGTACTGCAAAACCAAATATGCAAGAAAGGATATAATCTTTTTGCCCTTGTTAAAGCTGAAGCCGACCGCCATGCTTGCATATATTGTCATAATGATTCTTGAAAATGACGCCAAAACATCGATTATTGCAATAACCGCAAACCCTGTCAGTTCCGCTTTTGACATTTGGCTCAATAACTCGGCGGAATTAACGGCATTATAAACTGCAGAAATCATACCCCGAACCGATGAATGAAAAAGAACATATGAGCAGGTGAAAATAACAACCATTGTCAAAAATACCCATATAACCATTGTTAAGTTCTTTACTATTATAAGGCTGCCTGTTTTTACCGGAAGAGTATGTGTAATATAGCCTTCGTTTCCCAGCATACTCTGATAAAATCTTATAATGGAATATATTATTATAGCCGCAGCGGCAGCAGCGCAGACAATAATATAGACAATAAGCAAAAAGCTGTAAAATATACTCGCTCCCAAGGGTACCCCGTAGGTCTTCGACAAAGCACTGCTGAAGCTGCCGCCGTTGCCGCCGCCTGTTATAAGCATAAGAACCGAAAGCCCGAAAAAAAAGGGCAAAAGCAAACAGGAAAAATTTATATGTAGCCTTGAATTCATATTTAAATAACTTAATCAGCATCTGAACACCTCCCTGAAAAGCTGGTCAACGCTTTTCTCTTCACGGTCACGAATATTGTCGGTTGTGTCGTGAAGAACGACCTTTCCCTCTTTTAAAAATATAACATCATCAAGAATCTTTTCCACATCGGCTATAAGATGGGTTGAAATAAGAACCGAGGCCGAGGGGTTGTAGTTGTTTATTATGCTTGATATTATGTAGTCCCTTGCGGCAGGGTCAACGCCGCCGATTGGCTCGTCTAAAAGATAAAGCTCAGCCTCTCTGCACATAACCAGTATAAGCTGAATTTTTTCTGCGTTGCCCTTTGAAAGTGTTTTAAGCCTTTTTTCCGGGTCAATATCAAGAGCGCAGATCATATTGTAGGCTCTGTCGCTTCTGAAATCGGGGTAAAAGTCTTTAAACATTTTAATAAGGCCGCTTATTTTCATACCGCTGTTTAAGGCGTTTTTGTCAGGAAGGTATGAAATTATTTTCTTTGTTTCGATTCCCGGTTCTTTGCCGTCTATATATATTTTGCCCTCCGTCGGTGTCAAAAGACCGTTGGCAAGCTTTATAAGAGTTGTTTTTCCGCTGCCGTTAGGCCCCAAAAGGCCTATTATTTTTCCCCTTTCAAGACGTAAGTCAATAACGTCAAGGGCTTTTTTTCTGTCATAGACCTTTGTCAAGCCCTTACACTCTAAAATGTAATCATTCATTTGATTTTTCCTCCGTATATATATTCATTAAATCCTTGGCTTCATCTGCCGAATAGCCTATTTTAGACATATCCCCAATAAAATCGGCTATCTTTTTTCGGGCTGTTTCTCTTTTCAAAAGAAAAATTAAGTCGCTGTCATCCGTCACAAAGCGGCCCAAAGTCCTTTGAGAAATCAAAAGCCCCGTTATTTCAAGCTCCGTTAAAGCTCTCTGCATTGTGTTTGGGTTAACCCCTGCTTCCGCCGCAAGCTCCCTAACGGACGGCAGACGGCTCCCCGGGGGCAGCTCCCCCGAAATTATGAACAGCTTCACCTGCTCCACAATCTGAGCATAAATGGCTCTGTCCTCCGTAAAGTTCCATTTCAACCGTTTTTCGCCTCCCTGTATTACTGTATTAATTAACTAGCACAATAATATAATAACACCGGCAAATCTCTCTGTCAATATATTTCTGATTTTTATTGAGTAATGCTGACTTTTTTATTGATTTTTTATTACTTTTTATTTATTCCCGTGTTATACTTCTTTTTGGAATTCGATTTGCTTCTGCAAAAAGGATTCCGGCAAGGCTTTCGCTTTGCCGCAAAGGGGATTCGACTTGCGGTTATTCCTCACCTGCCTAATTACATATGAAAAAGGTGATGCTTTTGATTTAAGTTTTTACTTTCGGAATTATGTGAAAATAGGAGGTGACATTGTTTATGATAGAAATTATTTATGATGCATACATACTTGCTGTTTTAATTGCAATTGCCATACGCATAATCGAGAAAACCAACGTCTTGTCAAGGGCGAAATCGGGCTTATTTCATGCCTTATTTTATGTAATATTCTTGTTTTTCTTGAATAATTTTTACGGCTGTGATATTATAGTGTTAAGGAAAAATTTTTAGAATTGCGGTGTTTAAATGGGATATTGGAACTCCAGAGGCTTAAGAGGGGCCGGGCTTGAAGAGCTGGTTAATTACACAAACGAAGAATACAGATCTAAGGGTCTGGGGGTTATTCAGAAGATACCCACGCCCATAACCCCTGTTAAAATAGACAGCGAAAACAGCCGAATTACTCTGGCTTATTTTGAAAAACAATCAACAGTCGACTACATAGGGGCCGTTCAGGGGATTCCCGTTTGTTTCGACGCAAAGGAAACACAGGGGAATAATCTTCCCTTTCACAACATCCACGACCATCAGGTCAAATTTATGAGTGATTTTGAAAAGCAAAGAGGAATAGCCTTTTTTCTGGTTTATTTCAGAGACAAAGATAAATATTTTTACCTTCCTATGGAGGATTTTCTCCCCTATTGGGAAAGGAGAAGCTCAGGCGGAAGAAAGTCAGTTCCTTATGAAGCATTTAAAGAAAATTTGGAGATAAACTGTCGGGGCGGCCTTTTGGATTATTTGGAGGCCCTTAACACATATATGGTTTACAGACAGTGACAACAGAGCGCTAATTTTTTTAATAGTATATTGACAAAGAAACAAAACTGCCTTATAATATAAATTGAAAACGACATATGACGAAAACAGAGGTGATACAAATGCCAAGACCAAAGCGATGCAGAAGGGTTTGTTCGGAGCCGGCCTATGACAGGTTTGCTCCAAGTGAAATTTTTTGCGGAGAAAGAGTCATATTGTCTGTAGATGAATATGAAATAATCAGACTTATCGATTTAAACTCTCTGACTCACGAGCAGTGTGCTGCAATGATGGATGTTTCCCGAACAACTGTTACTGAAATGTATGAAAGCGCAAGGCACAAGCTGGCTGACTGTCTCGTTAACGGAAAAGAGCTTAAAATAGCCGGCGGAAGCTATAGGCTTTGTGACGGTTCGGCTGTGTGCTTCTGCGGAAAGTGTAAAAAATTTTCCAAGCCGGGTCAAATGTCGGAGGGTATAAAGCAGAAAGGAGATAGTGAATTGAGAATAGCTGCAACATACGAAAACGGTGAAATTTTTCAACACTTCGGCCATACAGAGGAATTTATAATTTATGATATCGAAAACGACAGCGTTGTCAGCGAACAGGTTGTCTCGGCTGAGGGCTTCGGCCACGGGGCCTTGGCTGATTTCTTAAAGAATCTTAAAACAGATGTTCTTATCTGCGGCGGAATAGGCCGGGGAGCTGTTTCGGCTCTCGAAGAAGCCGGAATCACGGTCTGCGGAGGAGTCTCCGGCGCATGCGGCGAAGCCGTAAGTAAATATCTTTCGGGAAGCTTAAGCTTCAGCGCCGACGCAAACTGTGACCACGATCGCCATCACAGCGAACATCATCACCACCACCATGGTCAACACGGCGAACATCACGGCCGTTGCGGAGAGCATGGCTGTCACGGAAAAGGAGGAAACTGTCATGAGTGAATGTTCACATAACTGTTCGGAATGCGGAAGTGACTGCAGCGAGAGAACCTCGCCCCAGAGCCTTTTGGAAAAGCTTAACCCCAACTCAAGTGTCAAAAAGGTAATAGGTGTTGTCAGCGGAAAAGGAGGAGTGGGCAAATCCCTCGTTACCTCCCTGCTTGCTTCTGAAATGCAGAAAAAAGGCTTTAAATGTGCTGTTATGGATGCCGATATAACAGGGCCCTCTATTCCAAAAATGTTCGGTGTTCACGAAAAGGCGAAGGGAAACGACGATGAAATCTTCCCTGTTTCGGCCGAAAACGGCATTAAGCTTATGTCAATAAATCTGCTTCTTGAAAACGAAACAGAGCCCGTTGTTTGGAGAGGCCCTGTAATCTCCGGCGCTGTTACACAATTTTGGACAGACGTCCGCTGGGGCAACATAGACTATATGTTTGTTGATATGTCTCCGGGAACAGGTGACGTAGCCCTGACTGTTTTCCAGTCTCTGCCTGTTGACGGTATCGTTGTTGTGGCTTCCCCTCAGGAGCTTGTTGAAATGATTGTGGCAAAGGCGGTAAATATGGCGGATATGCTTGACATTCCCGTTTTGGGCCTTGTTGAAAATATGGCTTATTTCGAATGCCCCGACTGCCACAGCCGCCACTATATTTTCGGAAACACCCCCATCGGAAAAATTTTGCTTGACTGCGGAATAGATTTAGGGCTTGAAATTCCCGTTGACCCTAAACTGGCCGCCGCCTGTGACAAAGGCGAAATATGGAAATATGACGCTCCCTGGCTTGAAGCCCTGGCGTCAATTATAAATGAAAATTAATAAAAGGAGGTTTTCACCATGAAACAAAGTTTTTACATCTGCAAAACCTGCGGAAACATCATTGCAAAGGTAAAGGACAGCGGCGTTCCGGTAATGTGCTGCGGAAAGAAAATGGAAGAGATTATCCCCGGAACATCTGACGGAGCAGTTGAAAAACACGTTCCCGTTTATGAGGTAAAGGGAAACACCGTCAGCGTTACTGTAGGCTCGGCCGAACACCCCATGCTTCCCGAACACTACATAGAGTGGATTTCACTCCAGACAAAACAGGGCAACCAGCGCAAGGAGTTAAAGCCCGGCGAACCGCCTAAGGCCTGCTTCGCTATTTGTGAAGGTGACAGCGTTGAAGCCGTTTTTGCTTACTGTAATCTTCACAGCCTTTGGAAAGCTTAAAATATGTATAAAAAGAAGCTTGAGGCGGATATTCGCTGTCCATTGGAATACGGCCTTGAGGTTTTCGGCGGAAAGTGGAATTCACGAATAATTTGCGTCCTTGCGGCAAAGGAAAAGCTTCGTTACAGCGAGCTTCGCCGTGAAATGGGAAATATAACCGATGCGGTTCTTGCTTCCACTCTTAAGGGCCTTATTTCAAACGGGCTTGTAATCAGAAGGGCCTATGATGAGATGCCCCTTAGGGTTGAATATTCCCTCTCCGAAAAAGGTCTGTCTGTTGTGCCTATTCTGCAGAGTATCTGCCGCTGGGCAGGTCAGTTCTACAGAGATGAAAGCGAAAACACACTTATACAGTGCAGGAAATGTGACTACCGTTAACAAAAACATACTATGAAATTTATTAGCAGCTAATAAATTGACCGACGTCTTGTTATCTTATTTTAACTATGATATTCTGAATACAGTTAAGGAAACTTAAATAAATTTCAGGAGGTAATCTATATGTTAAACGAAAACGTAAAAAAGGTTCTTGAAGCCAACATGTGGGACTTGGCTACCTGTGCAGACGGTGAGCCCAATGTTGTTCCCGTTGCTTTTAAGATGATAACAGACGACGGCAGGCTTGCCGTAGGAGATGTTTTTTTGGAAACAACTCTTAACAACCTGAAGGCAAACAGCGGAAAAATCGCCCTTTCGGCCTATGACGCAAAAACCCTTGAAGGCTATCAGATTAAGGGAACCGCAGTATATCTGACTGAAGGCGAAATTGTTTCCGGCTTTAAGGCAATGGTTGAAAAAATGTTTAACGGAGCCGCTACAGCAAAAGGCGCACTTCTCATCACTCCGGAAAAGGTAATTGTTACCACACCCGGCGGCGACAACAAAAAAGTCCTCTAATCATAACATACACTTTCGGTAAGCGGATGTGAAAATTTTTCCATCCGTTTGCCGTTTTGTGCTTCAAAAAACTGAAATTTATTTTAAGGAGAAAAACATATGAAATTTATTAAAACAAATATTATTGGCGTTGTTCTCTGCCTTATTATAGCCGCAACGGCAAAGCTTCTGGAACACCTTCTTCCCTTCGGCTCTATTGTGGGAACTCCCGTTTTTGCCATTATTATAGGCCTTTTGCTTGCCTATGTGAATTTTTCGCCGGACTTTAAGCCGGGAATCAACTTTACCTCAAAAAAGGTTCTTCAGTATTCCATTATACTTCTGGGCTTTTCGATGAATCTTTTTAACGTTATAAAGGTCGGCGGCCAGTCTTTGGCTATAATCGCCTCCACAATAACCGTTGCCCTTGTTACCGCCTATGTTTTGGGCTACAAAATTTTAAAAATACCCACAAATCAGGCCGTTCTTGTAGGGGTAGGCTCATCAATCTGCGGCGGCTCGGCCATTGCGGCCACAGCTCCCGTTATAAAGGCTGAAGACGAGGATGTAGCCAGCGCTATTTCCACAATTTTTCTTTTCAATGTAATTGCCGCCGTTATATTCCCCACACTGGGAAACATCATAGGAATGACAGACACAGGCTTCGGTATGTGGGCCGGAACTGCTGTAAATGATACCTCTTCCGTTGTGGCCTCGGCTACAACCTGGTGCAGTATGCCCGGCCACGACCCCAAACTGGCTCTTGACTTAGCCACAATTGTTAAGCTTACAAGAACTCTCGCCATCATACCCATAACATTTGTTTTGGCTCTTTACAAAACAAAAACAGACAAAAGCTCAGACGTGCAGTTCAGCCTTAAAAATGCCCTGCCCTCTTTCATTATTTTCTTCATTGTGGCTTCAATCGTAAACACGGTTACAAACAGTGTTCTCGCCGGCAATGAATCTGCCTTAAGTGCAGCCTCTTCATTATTTTCCTTCCTTTCTTCAGCAGGAAAATTCATGATAGCAATGGCTATGGCGGCCATAGGTCTTAACACAAACCTTGTCAGCCTTGTTAAAAACGGAAAAAAGCCTATTTTCTTAGGGCTTGTGATTTGGGTTCTTATTGCAATAGTTTCCCTTATTGTTCAGAAAGCAACGGGAATTTGGTAATATAGCTTATATAATATATAAGCTTATAAACAGCCGACTTTTGATTTTTTTCAATAGCCGGCTGTCTTTTTATTCGCTTTTTACCCTTATGCTTATTTCATATTCACCCTCTTTTTTTATAATGTCATAGGCGGTTTCTATTCCCGATTCATTCATTATTTCGACGGCCTGTTTTATTGTGTTTGTAAAAATTCTTATATCCTTAAAATATTTTTTTACCTTGGGCTTTAAAATATCCTCCGTTATGGCGGCAGAGGGGTCATCCTTAAGCTTGCTTATGTACCTTGCGGCGGTTTTTGTGTCCAGAGAAAATTTAACTATCTCCTCGGCGGCTTTCAGCCGAAGCGCTTCATCCTCGAGCTCCGATATAAGCCTTGCATACTCTTCTGTGTGTTCAAGGCCTATAAGCTTTTCACGAACCCCTGAGCCCAGTTCTGCTATAGAAAGCCTTTCGGAGACATATTCAAGGCTTACACCCAAAAGGTGGCAGATTTCCTCCGGCTTATAGCCGAAAATTGCCTTAAGCCTCTCGATCCCCACGGCTTCTTCAAAAATGTTCAGGTTTTCTCTTTGTATGTTTTCAAGAAGGCAAAGGGCGGCGGCGTCCTTATCCCTTACGTTTATAACAACAGAGGGAATAACCTGAAGCCCGGCTATTTTTGCCGCCTTGAGCCGTCTCTCTCCTGCGGCAAGCTCAAAATGACCGTCGCTTATAAATCTAACGCTTATAGGTTGTAAAATTCCGTATCGTTTCACAGATTCCGCAAGTTTCATAAGCTTCGATGTATCAAAAATCCTTCTGGGCTGATAAGGCCCTAAATTTACCATTTCAATAGGCACATATATAATTTGGTCACTTATGTTGGAACAGCAGTTAAGCATAAATATATCCTCCTGTTAATTTTTACTCACAGATATATTTTACCATATATTTCCATATATTCAACCTGTTTTATGCTCTAAAAGCCGACAGGGTTCGTCCTGCTCCTTTTATATTCAAATATTAAAGATACAAAAAAATCTTGAAAACAGAGTATTATGGTGGTACAATTAATCCGTAGACAGAAACATTTGACAGGAGGAAAAACAGATGAAATATGTAATTGTTTTGGGAGACGGTATGGCAGACTGGGACCTTGAGGCTCTCGGCGGAAAAACTCCCCTTGAATATGCAAATACACCTGAAATGGATAAAATGGCGGCCCTTTCCGAAATAGGCCTTGTTAAGACAGTTCCCGAGGGAATGAAGCCCGGCTCTGACACGGCTAACCTTGCCGTTATGGGCTACTTCCCCAGAAAATATTACAGTGGGCGTTCACCCTTGGAGGCTCTCTCAATAGGCGTTGATATGAAATCAACCGACATAGCCATAAGAACGAATATAGTTACAATATCGGAAGACGATGTTCCCTTTGAAGAAAAAACAATAATAGACCACAGCTCCGGCGAGATTTCAACTGAAGACGCCGCCGTTCTTTTAAACGCAGTAAGAGAACAGCTTGAAACCGACGAATTTAAATTTTATGTGGGAACAAGCTACCGTCATCTTTTGATTTGGGACAAGGGCACTGTTATCGAGCTGAGCCAGCCCCACGACCACTTAACAGAGGTTATAGGCCCCTATCTTCCCGAAGACAAGCGCTTCAGAGATATGATGGAAAAAAGCTATGAAATTTTAAACAACCACCCCATAAACGTGGAAAGAGCAAAGAAAGGCTTAAACAAGGCAAACTGCCTTTGGTTCTGGGGCGCAGGCACAAGGCCGGCTCTCGACCTTTTCGAAGAAAAAACAGGCAAAAAGGGCGCTATGATTTCAGCTGTTGACCTTTTAAAGGGCATCGCCGTAGGCGCAGGAATGAAGGTTATTGAAGTAGAAGGCGCTGACGGCTCTCTTCACACAAACTATGAGGGAAAGGCCCTTGCAGGCTGCAAGGCTTTAAAGGACGGCTGTGACTTTGTTTATATTCACGTTGAAGCCCCCGACGAAATGGGCCATCAGGGCAGTATAGAGAGGAAAATTCAGGCCATAGAAAACCTTGACCAAAGGGTAATAAAGGTTATAAACGACGAGCTTACAAAAGAGGGAATCGACTACAGAATGGCCGTTCTTCCGGACCACCCCACTCCCATAAAGTGCAGAACACACACAAGCGACGCAGTACCCTACATGCTTTATGACAGCACAAAGCCCCTTTCAAACACATGGAAATATAATGAAAGAGAAGCAAAGGCAAGCGGAAATTACATTCCCGAGGGGTACAAGTTTATAAACAAGCTTTTTGAGGAATGATAAGAATTAAATCATTAGTGAAAGGACTTTTTTATGGACGTAAGATGGAAGCTTGACAATATATACAAGGGCGTTGACAGCGAAGAGCTTATAAGCGACATTGAGAAATATTCCGCTGAGCTTGACAGCCTTAACGCCTTTGCGGAAGAAAATTTTAAAGAGGGAACCGACCCGGAAAGGGTTATTTCCCAATATATAGAAAAGGTAAACCATATCCTTTTGTATAACAAAATATCGGCATATTTAAACTTCATACTTTCAGCCGACACGGAAAACAAACATGCCGCAAAGCTTTTCGACAGAGTTTCGGCCATTTCCGCCAAAGCCGCATGGAGTGAAAGCCTTTTCAGAGAGTATATTAAAAATATCAATATAGAAAAAATCGCCGAAAATCCGGTTATAAGGGAGCATATTTGCTTTTTAAACCGTGAAAAAGAAGCCGCCCTTCACAGTCTCAGCCCGGAAGCTGAAAAAACTGCGGCAAGCCTTAAATCCACAGGCTCCGACAGCTGGGAAAAGCTTTGGGAGGGCATAAGCTCCTCTCTTATGTGTGATTTCAGAGGTAAGGAGTTTTCTCTCTCCGAAATCAGAGGAATGGCCTACAGCGCCGACAAAGCCGTAAGGCAGGACGCCTATAAGGGTGAGCTTTCAGCCTATGAAAAAATCGCTTCAACGGGAGCCGCCTGCCTTAACGCCATAAAGGGCGAGGTTATTTCACTTTGCGGCCTCAGAGGCTATAAGTCTCCCCTTGAAGAATCGGCCATAGGTTCGGGAATAGACCTTGAAATTCTGGGGGCTATGATTGACGCCGTAGATGAAAATATTTATGAGCTTAACAAATTTTACAGAATAAAGGCCGAATATTTGGGGGAGGAAAAACTGCCATTTTATGACCTTTTCGCCCCCGTCGGCAAAGGTGAGCTTAAATTCACATTCGAAGAAGCAAAGGATTTTGTAAAAGCGGCCTACGGCGGATTTTCCGAGAAGCTGGGCAATTTTGCGGAAAAAGCCTTTAAAGGAGAGTGGATTGACGCCTTTCCCAGAAAGGGCAAGGTTGGCGGAGCCTACTGTGAATATATTAAGTCTCTTGAGGAAAGCCGTGTTTTAATGAATTTTTCAGGAAATTTCGAAGACATTATAACTCTTTCCCATGAGCTTGGCCACGGCTTTCACAATGAGGTTTTAAGAAACGAAACCCCTATAAATTCCGACTACCCTATGACACTGGCGGAAACCGCTTCGACATTCTGTGAAAATTTGGCTTTCAGCCGTGCCGAAAAGGTGTTTTCGGGAGAAAATCTTCTGACTGTTAAGGAAAGCCGTCTTTCAGGGGAGCTTCAAAGCATATGTGATATATATTCACGCTTTTTGTTTGAGGACAGCTTTTTCAAGGAAAGAGAAAAGGGAGGGCTTTCGGCGGAGGAAATCTGCCGCCTTATGACAGAGGCACAGAAGAAAGCCTATTTTAAGGGCCTTGACACAAGCTGTCTCCACCCCTATATGTGGCTCTGCAAACCCCACTATTATGACGCCGACTTCAACTATTACAACTATCCCTATGCCTTCGGTGACCTTTTCGCAAGAAGCCTTTTCGCCCTGTATGAGGAAAAGGGAGCGGCTTTCATTCCCCAATATGAGCTTATACTTTCAAACGCAGGCAAAAAAACAGTCAGAGAAGTTGGCCTTCTGGCCGAAATCGACTTCACCGACAAAGAATTTTGGGAAAAAGGCATAAAAAACATTTTAAAAGACATAGACAGCCTTGAAGAGCTTATGAAAAAATAAAATACACTTACACACAAAAAGACCGGTTATGCAATTTTAAAAGCAAACCGGTTTTTTATTGTAATTTATATTATACAAGTTTAAGCTGGTTTTCGTCCGTAACACCCTCAAGGCCCAAATGCTTATAGGCAAGGTCTGTAGCCACTCTGCCCTTTGGGGTTCTTTTTATAAAGCCCTGCTGAATAAGGAAGGGCTCATAAACGTCCTCGATTGTGTCGCTTTCCTCCCCTACCGAAACAGCAAGAGTTTCAAGGCCAACCGGGCCTCCGCCGAATTTTTCTATTATGGTTTTTAACATTCTCTTGTCATTTGAATCAAGCCCCAGCTTGTCAACATCCAAAATTGTCAAAACCTCATCGGCCACAGCCTTCGTTATTTTTCCCCCATATTTTACGTCGGCAAAGTCTCTCACCCTCTTTAAAAGCCTGTTTGCTATTCTGGGAGTTCCCCTCGAACGTCTTGCTATTTCCAGAGCCCCCTCGTCGGTTATTTCCGTTTTCAAAACCTTTGCGGAACGGCGCACAATCGTTTTAAGCTCTTCGGGAGTATAAAGCTCAAGTCGGCTCATTATTCCGAAACGGTCTCTAAGGGGAGCCGTCAGAAGGCCGGCCCTTGTGGTTGCCCCTACAAGAGTAAATTTAGGCAGCTCAATTCTTATGCTCTTTGCGGAGGCCCCCTTTCCTATTACAATATCGAAAACAAAGTCTTCCATTGCCGGATATAAAACCTCTTCCACAAGCCTGTTTAAGCGGTGAATTTCATCTATAAAGAGAATATCCCCCTCCGAAAGGCTGTTTAAAATAGCGGCCATATCTCCGGGGCGGTCAATGGCCGGGCCTGAGGTGGTTTTTATATTGGCCCCCATTTCAGTGGCGATTATGTTTGAAAGGGTGGTTTTTCCCAAACCGGGAGGGCCGTAAAGCAAAACATGGTCAAGAGGCTCTCCCCTTTTTTTAGCCGCCTCCATATATATTTTTAAATTTTCTTTAACCTTCGTCTGCCCTATGTATGACATAAGGGTGGCCGGGCGCAGCTTCTGCTCCAAAAGCTGATCTTCTGTTTTAAAGGCCGAATTTATTATTCTGTCCATAGCTTCTCCTTATTATGACAAAGCCCTGAGGCCCAGCTTTATGGCGTCTTCCGTTGACATACCCTCCGTATAAACCACCGATACGGCCTTTGCGGCTTCCGCTCTGGAAAAGCCCAAAACAACAAGGGCCTCTACGGCCTCTCCCTTTTCTGACGAAGAAACAGCTCCTGCCGATACGGCGTCTGCCAAGGCGTCCTCAGCCGAGAAGCCGCTGTCTCCCGAAAGCTTGTCTCTCAGCTCCAAAATTATCCTCTGGGCTGTCTTTTTGCCTATTCCCTGCCCCGAAGCTATTGTTTTAACGTCCTCGGAAACTATTGCAAAAATAATTTGAGCCGGAGTCAAAACGCTTAAAAGGCCTATTGCCGATTTGGGGCCTACCCCCGAAACGGTTATAAGCTTGTAGAAAAGATTCAGCTCATCGGCAGTTAAAAAGCCGTAAAGAGAAATATCGTTTTCCGACACATTCATATATGTGTATATCTGTGTTTCTTCCTTAGAAATGTTCATAAGCGTCATTGAGGAAACAAAAATTTTGTAGCCTATGCCGTTATTGTCGATTACAACAAAATCCTCCCCCTTATAGGCAGGGGTTCCCTTTATGTTGTTTATCATTTTTTGAACTTCATATTATTT
>JAJQCI010000336.1 GCA_021202835.1 Clostridiales bacterium
GGAAAGGTTGTTTCCGTAAGGTCCGGCGCCGATTTTGCAAGACTTGAAATAGAAGCGCCGAAAATTACGGAGGGGGTTAAAATAGGCGACAGCATCGCCGTAAACGGCCTGTGTCTTACTGCTGTTGAGCTTGACGGCGACTGCTTTCAGGCAGACGTTATGGCGGAAAGTCTGAGAAGAAGCTCTTTAGGCAGGCTCAAACCGGGCAGCCGTGTTAATCTGGAGCGTGCCCTGGCGGCAAACGGCAGACTGGGCGGCCACATTGTTTCGGGCCACATTGACGGAACAGGCGAGATTTTGAGTCTCGGAAAAGAGGGCATAGCCACTGTTGTAACAATCGGAGCCGGTAGAGAGCTCATATATTATATAGTTGAAAAGGGCTCAATAGCAATAGACGGCATAAGCCTTACGGTTATGAGTGTAGGTGAAGCCTCATTTACTGTAGGCGTTATACCACATACCGGCAGTGAAACAACCCTGACCGAAAAACAGCCGGGAGATATAGTAAATCTTGAAACGGACATAATAGGAAAATATACCGAACACTTTTTAAAAGACAAAAAGCCCGAAGCTTCGGAAGAAATAACAATGGAGTTTCTTGCGGAAAACGGATTTTAAAATAACAGGAGGATAATCAATGGAAAAATTTGTTACAAACACAATAGAAGAAGCTGTTGAGGATATAAAAAACGGCAAAATGATAGTTACTGTTGACGATGAAGACAGAGAAAACGAGGGCGACATTATTGTGGCGGCTGAGTTTGCCGATGTTAACGCTGTTAATTTTATGGCAACGTATGCAAAGGGGCTTATATGTATGCCTATGACCGCCGATTATATAGAAAAGCTTAAGCTTGAACCTATGGTTGAACACAATACAGACAATCACGAAACAGCCTTTACGGTTTCAATTGACCATATAGATACTACAACGGGAATTTCGGCCTATGAAAGATCGATTACAGCTTTGAAAGCAGTTGAAGACGGAGCAAAGCCCTCCGACTTCAGACGCCCCGGCCATATGTTTCCCCTTAAGGCGAGAGAAGGGGGAGTTTTAAAGAGAATAGGCCATACGGAGGCCACAGTTGACCTTTGCAGGCTGGCAGGCCTTAAGACTATGGGGCTTTGCTGTGAAATTATGAAGGAAGACGGAACGATGGCCAGAAGAGACGACCTTGCGGCCTTTGCAAAAAAACACGGCCTTAAGATTATAACAATAGCCGATTTGGTAGCATACAGAATAAAAAGAGAAAAGCTCGTTGAAAGAGTGGCAACGGCGAAAATGCCTACACGCTACGGCAATTTTACAATTCACGGCTATATAAACAAGCTTAACGGCGAACATCATGTTGCCCTTGTAATGGGGGATATTTCAGACGGAAATCCCGTTCTCTGCAGGGTTCATTCAGAGTGTTTGACCGGTGACGCCTTAGGCAGCTGCCGCTGTGACTGCGGTCAGCAGTATGCTGCGGCTATGAAGAAAATAGCCGAGGAGGGCAGAGGAGTTCTTGTATATATGCGCCAGGAGGGCAGGGGAATAGGCCTTATAAACAAGCTTAAAGCCTATGAGCTTCAGGATAAGGGCCTTGATACTGTTGAGGCAAATATAGCCCTAGGCTTCCCCGAGGACTTAAGAGATTATGGCATAGGGGCCCAGATTCTCGTTGATTTGGGAGCAAAAAAGCTTAGACTTATGACAAATAACCCCAAAAAGCTGACAGGGCTTTCGGGCTACGGCATAGAAATTACCGAAAGGGTCCCCATTCAAATCGAGCCCAATGAAAGTGACGAGTTTTATTTAAAAACAAAGAAAGAAAAGATGGGTCATTTTTTGGACCTGTAATAAATAAAATTTAATAATTTTAAGCTGCGGCCGCCGATAAGACTTCCCTTGGGCAGGAGAGACTTTCAGACGGCCGCAGCTTATTATATTCATCTTTATTATATTAAAGTCCTATTTCTTTACAATAGCACTTAAGCGTTTCGGCACTGTTTTTTAAAGCGGCTGTTTCTTCCTCCGAAAAGGGCAGTTCCAAAATTTTTCCGGCGCCCTTTGAATTTACTATGGTGGGAACGCTTAGGGCTATATCCTTAATTCCGTATTCGCCCTCAAAAACACTTGAAATGGGCAGAATTGTGTTTTCGTTTCCTATTACCGCTTCACAGATTCTTCTTACTGCCAAAGCTATGGCATAATAGGTGGCGCCCTTTTTGTTTATTATTTCATAAGCAGCGTTTTTGGTTTGGTGATAAAAGTCCTCCCTGCAGCAGTTTACGTCACATTCGCCCCACTTACAGTATTCCTCAATAGGCAGCCCGGCTATTCTGGTAAGGCTCCAGGTGGCCACTTCAGAGTCGCCGTGTTCTCCTATGATATATGTGTGAACATTTCTTGCGTCTATATTTGTGTGTTCGCCTATAATATATTTAAGCCTTGCTGTGTCCAAAACCGTTCCCGAGCCGAAAACCTTTCTTTTTGAAAAGCCCGAAAGCTTGTAGGTAACGTATGTCAGTATGTCAACGGGATTTGAAACAACCATAATTATTGTGTCATCCGAGCAGTATTTGTTTATTTCAGCCACAATACTCTTAAAAATAACAAAATTGCGCTTCAGAAGGTCTGTTCTGGTTTCGCCCTCCTTTTGGTTTGCCCCTGCGGTGATAATTACCATATTTGCGTCCTTTATAAGGCTGTAGTCTCCTGCGGTAACCTTAACAGGGCTGACAAAGGGCATACCGTGGTTTAGGTCCATAGCGTCTCCTTCGGCTTTATCTCTGTTTATGTCAACAAGAACGATTTCCGAAACAAGTCCGCTTAAAAAAAGTGTATAAGCTGTTGTGGAGCCTACATAGCCGGCCCCTATAACGGCGACTTTTCCTTTAATCATTGTCAAACTCCTCCTTTATAAAAGCTTTTCGGGAACAAAGCCCTGAATTATATTTTATATTTTTTCCGGTGTTTTATACCCTTTTTAAATTTGTCGCTTTCCGGGCGACCACTTAAGCCGCCTGATTTTCTATAATATGATTATAAGGTAAAGGCAAGAAAAAAACAAGCTTATTTTTTGTAACAGTTCAGCCGTGCCCTGCTGAGTTGGTTTATGTAAAAGCTAATTTTGCATAAGCCAACTCAGCAGGGCACGAGCGGAGCGCCAATCAACTTGCGAAAATTGAGCCGCCTAAGTGGCGCCGGATGCGCAGCAGACGCTTCGCAAGCTGTTTGGCGTTCCGCCCGTGCGAGGCGCACGGCTGAACTGGTACTATTTTTTAGCATTCCTATAAAGAATGAAATTAGGCTTTAAAAAAATAAAATCTCCCG
>JAJQCI010000026.1 GCA_021202835.1 Clostridiales bacterium
AAAATCAATATTATTCTAACCCTCCCGGTGGGCCCGCCCGATTGTTTCCTGTTGGCAACCGGGTTTTTTCTTCCAAAAAACTCTCGGCAGGGCACAGCTGAACGCCAATTAACTCGCAAAAATCGAGCCGTGTAAGCGGCGTTGGATGCGCAGCAAACGCTTTGCGAGTGTTTGGCGTTCCACTCGTGCAAAATGCACGGCTGAACTGCTACATATTTATAAAACAGCAGGCTCAGCCTTTTATGTCATTCCGCCAAAACCTCGGCCGCCTGTTTGTCCATACACTCTCTTACGTCTCCGCCCGAAATCCAGCACCTGCTCCATTCAACAGTCTTCTCAACGGCTGTTTCAAGGTTCCAGCGAGGCTTCCAGCCGAAGGTTGTTTTAAGCTTTGAACAGTCTAATTTCAAAAAATTTGCTTCATGAGGGCCGCCGTCATACCGGCTGACCCATTTTATGCCTTCGCCCCATTTTTCGGTAAATAAGCTGACAAGAGCGCCTGTCTGAAAACAGTCTGCGTCGTCGGGCCCTACGTTATACCAGCCGGAGAAGCTTATGTCTTCATACTGCCTGGCAGCAATCATAAGATAAGCATACAGTGGCTCAAGAACATGCTGATAGGGGCGTGTGGAATAGGGGTTTCTTACAATAATGTCCTCTTTCCTGCATGCCGCACGAATACAGTCGGGAATGATTCTGTCGTTGGCAAAGTCTCCGCCGCCTATAACGTTTCCGGCTCTTGCTGTGGAAACCGCCGCAGAGCCGTCTGAGAAAAAGCTGTTCCTGTAGGAATGGGTCACAAGCTCCGAACATGACTTGGAGTTGGAATAGGGGTCGTAGCCGTCAAGCTCCTCGTTTTCTCTGTAGCCCCAGGCCCATTCTTTATTGAGATATACCTTGTCGGTAGTCACATTGAGAAATGACCTTACACAGGATGAATTTCTGACGCATTCAAGTATGTTGACAGTTCCCATTACGTTTGTTTCATAGGCATAAGCAGGGTTTTTATAGCTGTCTCTAACAATAGGCTGGGCCGCCAGATGAAAAACTATTTCCGGCTGAGCTTCGTCGAAAGCGGCTTTAAGCTTCTCATAATCACGAATGTCGCCTGTGACAGAGTGTATGTCAGAGGCTATGCCGGCAATTTCAAACAGCGACGGCTCAGTGGGAGGCTTAAGGGAATAGCCTGTCACACGGGCGCCGGCGTTTGAGAGAATTTTGCAAAGCCATGAGCCTTTAAAGCCCGTGTGCCCTGTTATGAAAATTTTTTTGTTTTTATAAAATGACATATCGAACATCAGTCAGCCCTCCCAAAGCTTCCAGGGGGCTTTTCCCTGAGCCCAAAGCTTTTCAAGCTGCTGTTTTTCACGAAGTGTATCCATACACTGCCAAAAGCCCTTGTGTATATATGCAGCCAGTTCGTTCTGTTTTACAAGGCCGTTTAAAGGCCCCTTTTCGAAAATGTCATCGTCTCCCGAAATATAGTCAAACAGAGCCGGTTCAAAAACAAAGAAGCCTATATTTATAAGGTCGCCGTCAAAGTCCGACTTTTCTCTGAAGGAGCCTACAAGGCCGTTGTTTTCAACCTCAACAACTCCCTTGTTTTGACCGAAATTATAAACGGAAACAGTGCCGATTTTTCCCGAAGCCCTGTGATATTCAAGAAGCCTTTTTATATCAACATCACCTACTGCATCGCCGTATGTCAGCATAAATGTCTCGTTTCCCACGAAATCCTTAATACGCTTTACACGTCCGCCGGTTTGGGTGTTAAGCCCGGTGTCAACGATTGTAACCTTCCAGGGTTCAACGTGCTTGTTGTGAACTATCATTTCATTGCTGCCGTTTGTGTAGTCAAATGTTATGTCTGATGTATGCAGAAAATAATCTGCAAACCATTCTTTTATCATATGCTGTTTATAACCGGCACAGATTATAAACTCGTTAAAACCGTAAGAGGAATAGACCTTCATAATATGCCACAAAATGGGCTTATCGCCTATTTCAATCATCGGTTTGGGCTTGAATGCGGATTCTTCCGAAATTCTGGTTCCGAAGCCTCCGGCTAAAATTACAACTTTCATTATGCTCTCCTGCTTCCCCGAAAATCAGTCACGTCTGAATAAATCTCTTGTATATACCTTGTCGCTGCAGTCGTCTAATTCGGAACTGTATCTGTTGGCTATAATAGCCATGGATTTTTCTTTAAATTCCTTTAAATCGTTTACAACACGGCTGCCGAAGAAGGTTGAACCGTTTTCAAGTGTGGGCTCGTAAATTATTACCGAAGCTCCCTTGGCCTTGATTCTCTTCATAACCCCCTGAATGGAGCTCTGCCTGAAGTTGTCGCTGTTGCTCTTCATAGTCAGGCGGTAAACCCCCACAACACAGACCTTTTCGACTCCGGCGTCATAATCGCCCCGGTTATAATAGTCATAATATCCTGCAAGCTTAAGAACTCTGTCGGCAATAAAATCTTTTCTTGTGCGGTTGCTCTCTACAATTGCTTCAATAAGATTTTCGGGAACATCTTCATAGTTTGCAAGAAGCTGTTTAGTGTCTTTAGGCAGACAGTAGCCGCCGTAGCCGAAGGAAGGATTGTTATAGTGACTGCCTATTCTGGGGTCAAGACATACGCCGTTAATGATAGCTTCTGTGTCAAGGCCCTTCATTTCGGCATATGTGTCGAGCTCGTTAAAATAAGCTACTCTGAGGGCAAGATATGTATTGGCGAAAAGCTTTACGGCCTCTGCTTCTGTAAAGCCCATATATAGAATATCTATATTTTCCTTAATTGCCGCTTCGGAAAGCAGACCAGCGAATATACGGGCGGCTTCCGAAAGCCTTTCGTTCTTCGGGTCGGTTCCCACGATGATACGTGAGGGATAGAGATTGTCATAAAGTGCTTTTGACTCTCTCAAAAACTCAGGACTGAACAAAATATTTTTTGTATTATATTTTTTGCGGACGGACTCGGTATAACCTACGGGAATTGTGGATTTAATTATCATAACGGCGTCGGTGTTGTTTTCGATGACCGTCTCAATAACCGCTTCAACAGCAGAGGTGTCAAATTTCTGTGTATGTGAATCGTGATTCGTAGGAGCGGCAATGATTATAAAATCTGCGGAAGAATAGGCGGAAGCCCCGTCCAGCGTGGCTGTAAGATCAAGCTCTTTTTCGGCCAGATATTTTTCTATATAATCATCCTGAATAGGGCTGATTCGTTTATTGATTTTTTCCACCTTGTCGGGTATAATATCAATTGCCGAAACAGTGTTATGGTGAGCCAAAAGAACCGCAAGAGACAACCCTACAT
>JAJQCI010000110.1 GCA_021202835.1 Clostridiales bacterium
GCATTTCAGTTATCCTTTAAAAATTATGAATACGAAAGGTTAAATTTTAATGCGGCAGCGACGGTAAATATGCAGTCAGAGGGAAACTCTCTTTACACCTCCGGAAGCGGTGAGGCATCTGTTGAATTTAATAATATAAATACCGAAATAGGCACAATTGAGGTAAGAACACACTCCGAAGAAGGCAAAAAGGTTAAAATTAATATTGACTATTCAGATGAAACAAACAGGGCATACAGAAGAAATATAGCTTCTGTCGAGGCTGTCAATGACTGTGACAAAAGCTTTATAATACCCTGTAATGCATCGGGAAAAATAAGCAGTATGAAATTTCGCCTTACTCCGGAAAACAATGACACTGTTGAAATAGAAAGCATTGTTATAAACAAGCCCATACCATTCAGATTTTCACTTATAAGAATACTTTTAATATTATGTATTGCTTTGCTTAAATATATGCTTTGCGATGCGCCCGGGTTTAAAAAATCCTTTGCGGAAAGCAGAGTCTTTTGCATAAGGTGTGCACGGCTTGTCACATTTTTGTTTATTGCCGCAGCCTTTGCTCTTATAATATTTCAAAGGTCAGAGGGGCTTGAAAACATACTTAATGATTTTAAGTCTACAAGCGGAAATCAAATTACACAGGAAATTGTGGACGCCTTTGAAAAGGGCCAAACAAGCCTTTTAGACAGCGTACCGGAGGAGCTTATAAATTTGGATAACCCCTATGACTGGAGTCAAAGAGACGGCATAAGCTATAAATGGGATCATTTGATGTATGACGGAAAATATTATTCCTATTATGGCATAGCCTCCGTTATTTTCCTGTTTTTGCCATATCATATTATTACCGGATATTATTTCCCTACACAGTGGGCGGTTTTTCTGTTCGGAGCTTTGGGAATATATTTCCTTTATAAGCTTTATATGGAATATATAGGTGAGTTTTTCAAAAACCTTAAAATAAGCTTTGTGCTTACGGGGCTTGTTATGCTTGAAACAATAAGCGGTATATGGTTCTGCTTTCCGACAACCAATTTCTATGAAATTGCGCAGACATCGGGTTTTTTGTTTTGCACCTCCGGCTTTTATTTTCTGCTGAGGTCCGGCGTAATAGGCGGCAGAAGCATAAACAATAAAATACTCGCTTTATCTTCTGTTTTGTTTTCACTGGCTGTTTTGTCAAGGCCCACACTTGCGCTTTACTGTATATGTGCACTGGTGTTTATATACGGCGGCTTTAAAAAAGCTTAAGAAACAAAGCGTTGAAAGCAAAAAATATGTATTATATTTTGTTTCGGCTCTTCTTCCCTTTGTAATTATAGGTTTTGTTCAAATGATATATAACTATGCCAGATTCGGCTCCGTTTTTAATTTCGGAATAGAATATTCTCTGACAATAAATGATTTTACAAATGCAGAGTTTCATCCCCATTTAATGGGCATAGGCTTTTGGAATTATCTTTTTGCACTGCCGTCATTCTCGGGGGAATTTCCATTTATTACAACCACAGTCGAAACATTTAACCCCAACGGATATTATTTCGTGGCAAACTCAACGGCAATAGGTCTGTTCGTTATGGCACTGCCTATGTTTTCATATTTTTACAGTAAAAAGGCCTATTTGGCTTCGAAAAACGAAAACAAGAAATTTTATGCGCTTCTTATCGGAATTGTATGTGTTTTGGCGCCGTGTATTATAATTGCATCTGCATGGGAAAGCGGCTACGCCGCAAGATATAAGGCGGATTTTGCCTGTGAAATGCTTATGGGGGCTCTTACGACGGCCTTTATAATATATGAAGGGTGCAAAAATGAAGGTGTGAAGCAGGTGCTTACGAAAATATTCTTTTTGTCGCTTATAATTGCCTTTATATTGAATTTCGCCCAAATATATTCATTTACCGTAAACCTGGGCGGCTTTAATCATACAGCTCTTGACAAGTGGTTTTGCGTTTTCGAAAGAGCCTTTGAGTTTTGGCGCTGAAAAGCAAAAAATTTAATTTAGGTATTGCAAAAGCACAGAGAAGCGGTTATAATAGTTATGTGAATAGAGTCTTCGGGGTTAGGTGAAATTCCTTATCGGTGGTTAAAGCCCACGAGCCGGCGAAAGCTTCGCAGGTTGATTCGGTGAAAGTCCGAAGCCGACGGTTAAAGTCCGGATGAAAGAAGATGAGGTTTGTTTTTTGCATACCGATTTTTTTGATATATACACCCCGGTAACTCAGTTTATCGGGGTCTTTTTAATGCTTTTTTGGGAGATGATGTTTTGAGCGGACATGAAATTTATATGAAAAGAGCTTTGGAGCTGGCTGTTTTGGGCAGAGGCTTTACAAGCCCCAACCCAATGGTGGGGGCGGTTATAGTTAAAGACGGAAGAATAATAAGTGAAGGCTGGCATCACCGCTATGGCGATCTTCATGCAGAGAGAGACGCTTTTTCAAGGGCTGAGGAAAGCTGTGAAGGGGCCGATATGTATGTTACGCTGGAGCCCTGCTGTCATTACGGAAAACAGCCCCCCTGTACGGAAGCCATAATAGAACACAAAATAAAAAGAGTTTTTATAGGCTCCGACGACCCTAACCCCCTTGTAAACGGAAAGGGTATGGATATTCTCGAAATAATGCCTTACTGTGTCTTCAAATATGCCATGACGGCAGACGGAAAAATCGCTTCATATACAGGCGACTCAAAATGGATAAGCTGTGAAAAGTCAAGAAAGCTTGTTCACGAAATGAGGGGAAACTACAGAGGTATAATGGCAGGCATAAACACGGTTCTTGCCGACGACCCCATGCTTAACTGCCGCCTTGAAGGAAGACTCAGCCCGGTAAGGATAATCTGCGATTCAGGTCTTAAAATACCAATGGAGAGCAAAATCGTAAAAACCGCAGGGGAGTATGAAACAATAATTGCCGCTGTGTCGGGAAGTGATGAAAAGGCGGCCGCCTTGAGAGAAAAGGGCGCCGAGGTTCTTTTTGTGAATGAGAAGAAGGGGCATATCGATTTAAGAGACTTGTTTGTCAAGCTGGGCCAGCGCAAAATTGACAGTATTCTGATTGAAGGCGGCGGAGACATAAACTTTTCCGTATTAAACGAAGGCCTTTGCAGTAAGCTGTTTGTGTTTGTGGCTCCTAAAATTTTGGGCGGAAGATCTGCAAAATCTCCTGTGGGGGGAGAGGGCATAGAAACCGCTGACGGCTGTATAAAGCTTGGTGGGCCTAAAATCAGCAGTGTCGGCAGCGACATACTTTTAGAATATGAGGTGATATAATGTTTACCGGTCTTATTGAAACCATAGGAAAGGT